>JAZQBH010000339.1:0-5073 GCA_045545655.1 Oscillospiraceae bacterium | reverse complement strand
GCTGTGATAACTCTATCAGTATTTTCTTCAAATACCTGTCTGTCAAGCTCGTTGTGTCGCTCAAATTCCTTATGTGCCGCCTCGATGAGAGCAGCGCCGAGAGCTTCCCAAGAGTATGTAATCTCAAAACCCTCTGCCGTTCGGAATGTCAGACCATCATCTGCTCGGTTTACGAAAAATCGGGTATTTTCGTACTGTCCTCTTGAATTAAAATCGTAGATTGATATTTCAGAGGGAATACCGATGATTTTCTGTGCAAGCTCCGCACTGATATTTTCACCCCTATTGTAACGGGCAGTTATATCCTCAAATTCGCTTGCAGATAAACCGCTGCCTATCTTCCAATAGCCTGTTGAACCGTTGTATTTAGGAGTATTATCATAATCGAACAGCTTATCTGAAAGCTCATCAAGCTCGTCACTTGAAAGACCTTTCGCTGCTATAACGGGGAGATTATCAGTCAGAGTACGCCTTGCCTTGCGTTCCTCACGGGAAAGCGTAAAGTCGGGTACTTCCTTAAAACCAACGCTGTCAACAAAGTGAGCAGTAATTTTTCCGTCCTGCTTTACAGCAACAATATCTCCGACGGAAAGGGAGTGTCCTCTGAAATCTTTGGGGTGATTTATGTTAAACCGTCTGTAAATATCCTCAAGGGTTTCACCCTCCTGCAATCTGCCACGATACACTCTGTTGTAGTTCTCACGGTCAATGTATAAGCCACGCTTTTTGAGAAATTCAAAGTTAGTGAAATGATACTCACGCAGACTTTCATCGTCTTTGAGCTGATATATTGCATATCTCGGCTCGGTCAGAGCAAAGAGCTTGTCAACGAAATATTCTTCTTCGCTTGAAATATCCTCGCTGTGTGACATAAATTCCTCGGCTACTCCCTCAAAACCCTCTGTACCTCTGTCCATAAGCTCCTGTTCACAGGTTTCAAGAAGATAGTCAAGAGGCTCGTCCTTTTCGATAGCATCGAATATATCGTCATAGCTCATATAGGTATAGACGAATTGACCGCCCGAACTGCTGTCGGGGTTATAGTGTATCCAAGTGACCTGCTCCATTTCGGGGGATACATAGAATTTATCCAAATCATCGGGAATATTAAGTGTGTCAATTTCGGGAGCTTTTCCCGTGACCTCGGCTATAATGCCGTCAAGCTCCTGTTCGGGAATATCCGCAATCTGCACCTTGTTTTCATAAGCGTAGATATATGCCTTGTCATATACGGAGTTATTGAGCGTATCATCGGTTTCGCCGTTCATATATGCACTTACTCTTTCAGCTATGTACTGTCTGTCTTTGGAGTATTGTGTGCTGTTGGTGCGGGTTTCTTCCGATTTGTTTTCAGCTATCTGAACGCCGTTCTGTCGCAGCTTTGAGCGAGCCTCCGTAGCAACATATTCAGCCATTGTGTCGGTAATCCAATCACCGTAAACGCTTTTCACGAAATCTGTTGTTTCAGCCTGCGTATGCTGTGTCGAAAAGAAATCAAGTATGCGTTCGCTGTTGTCTGTAAGAGTTCTGCTTTCAATTTCGGCTACGGCATTATTTATCTTTGAATATACACTTACATCACCGTTATTCGGCTTTGTATCAATTATGTCACCGATACTGCGATATGAGGCATATAGTTCAACATTGTAAGAGATACGCTCGTCTGAACTTGCATACACAGATATATTAACGCTGTCCAGCTTATCAATGAAACGCTCGTCAGAGTTCCACATAATATTAGCTTTTGTGAGAGCAGCGTTAAATTCCTCTACTGAATAGACCTTATTCAGCTCCAAGCCTACATCTTCCACCGAAAAACCAGTGTTGTAACTGCCTTTGACTACAACAAGCGGATACTGTGCGTTCAGACGCAGCTCGTTGTAAATGCTCGCTCCTACCAAATCGCATACAGATGTCAGATAGTAGGGGCTATTCAGCATATTCTTGTGCCAATGTTCATCGGGGTTGCTTTCGTCATAATCTTCAAGGGTAAAATAGGCTTGCTTATCGAAATGTTCCTTGAACTGTTCCTGCGTAGTAGAAAATGCGACCTTGCTTAAATCTTCGGAAAAATTGCTTATGAAGTAGTTATACAGATTGTGTGCGTCTGCTACCTTTACTGCGTCCTCAACGCTCATACTACCGTCGTAGGTGTATGGATCGATGTCCTCGCCGTCATAGCTCTTATCGCTGTAAGGTATTCCGTTTTCCTTTGCATAGGAACGAACTTCCTCAATCTTTGTAAGGGAGCTGTCAATCAGAGCTGTCAAGGTGTCGTTAATATCATATCTGTCCTCGCCGTCATCAAGATAGTTCTGAACAAACGCTGTAACAGTTTCCTGCGGCACATTCGGAACAGAAACATCACCACGCTGCACATCGGAAAACAGAGCGAGAGCCGCCGCACTAACATCTTCCTTAAACCATTCATAAGTGGTTATGCTGTCATAAACAGGCTCGTCCTCCTGCTGAATTTCAAGGTGTTCACGGAACGAGGACTTTACCTTTTCATTTTCTGAAAGCTGATTTGCCGCCCAAGAGCAGATAATTTCTCTGTCAGAAACAGAAACAGCGGAAGATTTCTCCTCCGCTGTCGTATCATTTATGTTCTGTGTACCAGCACTACCTGTTCCATTACCTCGTGTTCCACTATCAAGGCTCTCGTTTTCTCCCAAGTCTGTATTTCCACGAAAGTTTTCGGACGGGGATTGTTCTCGGCGTACTGTTTCCGCAGAAGTTCCCACATCGCCCAAGCCTCTTTGTCTATCTGCCTCGGTATCAGCTCCCAATTCAGACGTCCCTGCAGCGACGGTATTTCTTCGGGGTAATTCTCCGTCATAAACCTCTGCCACGCCTGTCCCCAACGGTCTATCGGCTGTTCCATCAACTTCTGTTCCTCGTCCGTCAGTCCCAGCTCCACCTGTTCCAGATACACGAATGTTTCCTCGTCCAGTTTGTAAGTTCTGCCGTTCTCCGTTTTCATTGCGGGATAGAACGTCTTGTCCTCCTCGCACCATACCTGTCTGATTTCTTCCATTGTCAATACTCCTTTCAGCTATAATAGTGTTTATGGATTGCTCCATTGATAACAATGCAGGTCTTGCCGCAATCTGAATGTACTCGGTCAGCTTTTCAGCCTCCGCTTTGCTGCGTACAATGTCAAATGCGGTCAAATCAAGAGCTGTGTTCTTGTACTTGAAACTGCTGCCAAGCTCACAGCGAGCCGCTATAAAATACTGCGTTATTGATATAAAGGACTTTTCAAAAGCCGCTTTGTTTTCTTCAGAGATATTAAGAGCCTTTTCAGCGTTAGCGAGGTTATCCCTTGCCGCCGCCTCACCAATAGCATTAACGCAGCTTGAAAGTGTTTTGTATTCCTTGTTTTCGGCTTTGGAATACGCTGCTACAAATTCCTGTGCTGTCTGCTTGTCGAGCGTCCACTGATAGGGTACTTTTTCTCCCGCCGTCTGCGATATGTCAAACAGATGTTTCAGTTCGCCGCCGTTCAGTACCGCTATACTGTTCGCACCACGCTGTACCTGATGTCCGAACTTTTTCCAAGTATCGTAATCAGCTACCATAGTTGCCTTCGGGTTTGTTTCAAACATCACCATTGTCTGTGCCGTAGGGAGCTTGTAGAACTTGCCAGCGTATTTCAGATATTCCGCAAAAGCCTTTCTGTCCGTGTAGAGCCGTTCGGTAATTTTTTCATACCTATCTCGCACTTCATCTATTCGTGCCATAGTTTCCTCCTTAAATACAGTTTATCACATTAAATCGTAAAAGTCAATATATTTTCATAAAAAACACAAAAAAGGCGGTCAAATGCTTTCCAATGCGGATTACCGCACCTATCCGCATTTGACCGCCCTATGTATTACCTCTTGTTGTGTTTAGGAGTGATATTCTGCTTTTCGGGATTGAGAGCCTTGACAAGCTCGTTCTTTATGCTGTCAAGTTTAGGCTTATCCGCCTTGTTGACGGAAATAGTGGTTGTACCCTCAATCTTTGCCTGATACTTGATACCCGCCTTGTCAAGCTCCGCCATAAGTTTTGCGGCAAAGGTATTGTTCTGTTTCGGAAGATGTGCAATATCTTCGCTTGCACCAAGCTCCGCATACTTAACACCCTTGTATTCCACCTTGCCAAGCGACTGATACGAGCCTAACACAGCGTTATCAATCTTTTCGTGCATAGCCTTTGTAATGGGGAGAGCATAATCCGCATAATCGCCTGTCTGCGTCTGATATGACGGCATACTCACGAACGGAGGCTTGCCCGCAGTTTCAAGCACCTTTACATCCTTTACTACAAAACAGTTGTCAACGGTAATCTGTCCCGCAGCTTTCAAGTGGCTGTTGCCCTCAATGGGTTTAAGGGATACCTTTACCGATGAGGTAGTCTGCTCGTTTGTGGGAACATCTGATTTAAGCGTTTTTTCGCCCGACATCATAAGCTGATTGTAACTGTCCATAACGGCGGTATTGAGTGCTGTTCTTGCCTCTGCGGTAATGGGAAAGGCTACATCTCCGTAATCTCTGCCCATCTTCTTGCTCGGCATAGCCACAAACAAACCCTTTTCGCCGTCCATAACCTTTACGCCACGAACAGCAAGCTCGCCGTTGATAACGACATTTGCGATAGCCTTGACATTACCGCCGTTTTCAATCTGTGAAATCGACGATACATCGAAAGTGGTAGTGCGTTCCATAGTTTTGTTTCCTCCTGTTAAATTAAACTGTGTATGTTCAGCCGCCCACACATCAAAGGGAATGACAACTGAAGATTTGCATATATTGCCGTTCTCAAGGAGTGGGTAGCTGTTTACCTTTTCAAAACCGATTTTATCGGCGGTCTGTCTGATTATTGCCATAGCTTCAGGATTTTCGTATATGTCTTTGCTGCGTATGAAATCTTCCACAAGGTAGTTCTCGCCGCCACGAACGTGAATAACATCTATTGCCGCCCTGTTTCTCTGAATACCAAGAGTAAGCCTTGCAGACGGAGAGCCGTCCCACGCAAATGCTTTTTCAGAATTGTACGGCTCATTACGCAGCTCGTCAAAACGCTTTT
>JAZQBH010000338.1:0-3470 GCA_045545655.1 Oscillospiraceae bacterium | reverse complement strand
ACTACGCAGAGTGCATCAACGAAAACGGACTTAAGCCCGACACTCTGTTCGGCCCGGCATACAAGGGAATTCCGCTTTCCGTGTCAGCTTGTATCGCACTTTATTCCAAGTTCGGTATGAACTGCAACTACTGCTTCGACCGCAAGGAAGTGAAAGACCACGGCGAGGGCGGTATGTTTGTAGGCAAAACCCTTGAGGACGGCGAAAAGGTTGTAATCATCGAAGACGTTATGACCAGCGGCAAGGCACTCAAGGAGGTTATGCCCAAGCTTACCTCTGCGGCTAAGGTTCAGGTTGAAGGAATGATTATCACCGTTGACCGTGCAGAAAAGGCTCTCGATACTGACAAGAGCGCAGTTCAGCAGGCTTATGACGAGTTCGGGGTCAAGGTGTACTCCATTGTAAACATCAACGACATCATCAAGGCACTTGAAGACGGAGTAATCCCGGGTGCAGAATATGTCGCAAAGATGAAGGAGTATAGAGAAATCTACGGTGCGTAATATCACCAGAATGCAGATAAAGGCACATCTGCCCATTAAGTGCGGAGTGCTCCAACAATAAAAAAACAGAAAAATAAAAATCGGGGAAAATAAAAATGGAAATGCCTTTTATACCGAATAACGGTAAAAATCTTGTAATAAGCACGGAATACGGCGATTTTGCACGTTTTCCGATTAAAACACACGTCGTTATGAGCGGCGATGTGCTTGAAGAAATTCTCGACAAGTACGTAAAGCCCTACATTCTTGAGGGCGACACGGTTATTATGAGCGAGAAGATTGTAGCAATCTCTCAGGGACGTGCGTTCCCTATCGACGAAATCAAGGTGAGCAGACTTGCGAAATTCCTGTCGAGATTTGTAGTACGCACCAACTACGGAATAGGTCTTGCAATGCCGCAGACTATGGAGCTTTGTATCCGTGAGGTCGGCAGACCCAAGGTGCTCTTTGCGGCGGCTTGTGCGGCTGTGTGCAAGCTGTTCGGCAAGAAGGGCGTGTTCTACAACATCTGCGGAATGAAGGCAAGAGCGATTGACGGCCCGTGCGACTGCACTCTGCCGCCCTACAACCACTACGCAAAGCTTGCCCCCGATAAGCCCGACGAGGTTGCCGCAAGACTTACAAGACACCTCGGCGCAGACGTTGTAATCATCGACGCCAACGACATCGGCGCGAATGTTCTTGGCAAGCCCCGCAAGGACTACGACGACAAGTTCGCAATTCAGGTGTTCGGCGATAATCCCCTTGACCAGGGCGACCAGCAGACCCCTATCGCAATCGTGCGTTCTGCCGATAAGGTTGAGGGAACTGCTACCCCCTGACCAAAAAATATTTAAAAAAGAAGAAAATATAAAAATTTTTTTCGACCAGCAGACCCCCATTGCAATCGTGCGCTCTGCCGATAAGGTTGAGCCACGGGCACAGGCAAGCGAATAAGTCCGTGCGACGGGCGACGGGGCACGGCATAATGCCCGATGAATAACGAAAAATAACCTATTATACCAGTTACAGAAAGGAAGTGTTCGTATGACAGTAGGTAATACAGCAGGATTGCAGGTTAATATGGCACAGATACAGACCAGGTACGGCGATCAGTTAAGTGAGATTAAGACCAAGTATGCAAGCAGATACGAAGGTTCATCAGAGGCACTTGACAAGCTGATGAACAGCCGTGCGCTCAAAAGCAAGAGCGATCTGTTCCGCAGTGAGTACGCAAAGCTGTACAAGAGTATCTACAACATCTCCGACGACAGCGGCGAGGATAGCTCGGTAAGCTCTGCGCAGTCCGTAAAGACTTCTTCGGCGGCGGCAGGCAGTGCGGCTGAAGGTATCAGAGCATTTGCAAATTCGCTGAAATACGGCGGCGAAATCGACGCTGATTCGTACAAGTCACAGGCACAGAATTTTGTTGACAAGTACAACACAATGGTTGATAAGCTCGGCAACGCTGAAAATCAGCAGGTTCTGCAGAAGGGCGTTCTGATGATTAACACCGCAAAGGTGTATTCAAGTGCGCTTAAACGTGCAGGAATGACCCTCGGCTCTGACAACAAGCTTACCCTCAGCGAGGATTTGTCGAAGGTTTCCGCAACAGATGTGAAGTCCATTTTCGGCACAGGCGGATTTTCCGATAAGGTTATCCAGAAGGCAGGTCAGATTAACCAGCTTTCGGGCGGCTCGGGTACTTTTGCGCCCAACTACATCGGCGGCGCAGACAAGAACAACTCCGCAGCTACCGATAAGGTTGATAATTCCACACAGCTGAGAACAGTTGCAATGGAAATGCAGGACCACACCGAGGCTATGAAAAAGCTTACCAAGTCCCTTGCAGAAAAGAACGACTTCGACGCTGAAAAGTATGCTGAAACCGCAAAGCAGTTCGCAGAAACCTTCAACGAAATGCTTAACGAAGCTGAGAAGTCTGACAAAATCAGCGTTAACCAGAAGGGCAGCATACTTGAAAGCACTGTAAACGCATACAAGCACGCACTCAAGCGTGCAGGCTTTGAGGTAGGCAATGACAACCGCCTTACCATCGCCGACGACATCGCAAGCAAAACAGCCGCAGACGTCAAGTACGCATTCGGCTACGGCGGCTTTGCAGACAAGGTATCGCAGAAGGCAGTGCAGATTTCATCGCTTGCCGGCAGTGCAAAGGAAATGGGCTACAACTCCAACAGTACATATAACTATGCGTATACATCGGGCGCGCTCTACAGCGTTTACGCATAATCAAAGGTATAATTACAATAACCCCCGTTGTGAAACGGGGGTTTTCTGTCTGCTAAATATCCGCTATATAAAACAGCAATACCGCACCGACACTGCAAATGCAAGAATACCACTTGAAAAAAAAACGCCTATATGTTATAATATAGTGTGTATGTATATTTTGTGCGGCAATCCGCACTCAGATAGGAGAATAAAAGTATGAAACTTGGAATGGTAGGTTTGCCTAACGTCGGCAAAAGTACACTGTTCAATGCGCTGACAAACGCAGGCGCACAATCCGCTAACTATCCGTTCTGCACAATCGAGCCGAACGTTGGTATAGTATCAGTCCCCGATGAACGTCTTGACGAACTCGCTAAGATGTACAATCCTCAGAAGTTCACCCCCGCTACCCTTGAATTTGTGGACATCGCAGGTCTTGTAAAGGGTGCGTCAAAGGGCGAGGGACTTGGCAACAAGTTCCTGTCGAATATCCGTGAGGTAGACGCTATCGTTCACGTTGTACGCTGCTTCAGCGACGACAACATCATTCACGTAGACGGCAGTGTGGACTCCGCCCGTGACATCGAAACCATAAACCTTGAGCTTATCTTCTCCGACCTTGAAATTCTCGACCGCCGCATTGACCGTGCGAAAAAGGCACTCAAGGGCGACAAGTCCGTGCAGGCTGAGGTTGACTTCTTCGAGGCGCTGAAGGCTCACCTTGAAAACGGAAAATCCGCAAGAAGAAGTCGG
>JAZQBH010000337.1:0-5908 GCA_045545655.1 Oscillospiraceae bacterium | reverse complement strand
GTGGGTTATAACACTTTCGTTTTCTCCGAAAATCTTCTGAAATTCTTCTTTAAGAATTTTTTCGGGAACACTCTTTTCACTGTAGACTAATGCAGCCTGTGTTGACTGAAATCTCTTTACAGCGTTCTCAGCGGTTTCAAGGGTTGCATTCTTGTCCGTGGAAATAGCCTTCAGTCTTTCATAGGCCTCGCTGAACGGCTGCCACGAAGAAGGTGTGAAATCGTCCTTCTTATACTTTCCGCCTACTGCAACAAGGCTCTTTATCATAGCATCAAGCTCTTTGATACCATAATGGAGTTTATTCTTCGCCTTGCTGAGACTGTCATAAGCATTTATAAGCATCTGAATATCAGCATTTTCGTATTCAAGGATAGCCTTTGCGGTATCCAGAGCATACGAGAAATTAGTCCAGGTGCTTTCAGTGTACTTGTCCTTTGAGAGAGTTTCGCACTCAGCTACAAAGCTTGCAAGACGCTTCTTGTACGAAGCAAGGTCAGTGCCGTTAAGCAGATGTACCTTTACTGTAACAACAGTATTGGCATTATCAATATCCTTAAACAGTTTTACTGTTACATCAACGGTTTTATTTGCAGGCGCTACAACCTTGCCCTCAGTTATCGGCACATTCCATTCGGCTATGTCAAGCTGATAGGGATAGTATTCCGGAACATTAGGGTAGGCAGGCTCACCGTTATACTCAAAGAACATTTCGGGAAGCAGTGTGTTATCATTGAAGCGTATAGATTTAAGTATCTGATTTTTCAAGCTGTCCTCGTCAACGGTTTCGCCGTCCATAAGGTAGTATGTAGGCTGATTTGAAATCAGGTAACGTCTTGCGGTGGAATCCACAAAGTTCTTTGTGATGTTGCCGTTCTTCACCCTGTCGGAAACAAACCAGCTGGGCACCGCTGTGAGGTAGTTATCACTGAGGTTTATGTTAGACAGCTTTGTGCAGCCAAGCAGCGACAGCTTTTTCAGCGCGTCACTCTGCAGCAGGTTCGACGACAGATCAAGTCTTGCGAGGTTTGTCATATAGTTTATGCACGAGGGAACATCTGTCAGTTCAAGCCCGCCGAGATCAAGCACTGTGATTTTTGCAAGGTCGCCATAAGTTATGACGTCAACATCCTTCACGCCTGCTTTTCTTGCAATAATTTCACGCAGCTTTTTATCTACTTCATAATCATTTTCAGTTAAGAAGAAATCGCTGTCTACAATATCTTCCATATCGTACTTTCCATCAAAGGTCATTACGATTTTATTTTCATCATCAGCAGCAAACGCAGAGAAAGAAACTGCATTAACAGAAGACATCATAACTACTCCTGCCAGAACTGAAGATAAAAGTCTTTTTTTATTGAACATCAGAACATTACCTCTCCTTCACGAATGCGGTAAGCATAATAATCTACCTTACATTATAACACACTTTTCAGAATTTTACAATAGGAAAGTTACATTTTTCTTGATACCGCTTTGATTTACTGCGTTTCAGCGAATAAAACAGTTCGGCTTTGTTATCATAAAACTAAGCCTCTTGCAACAAAGCAAAAATAGTTTTTCAAAAGCAATTTTGACGGAAAGAATTTCCCGGTTATCAAAAATTACACGTTTTATTTGTAACATTCTGCAAAACAAGGTGTTTATGCTATTGATTTTTTGCTATTCTGACGAATTTTTGCAAGTTGATTGAAAAATACTTGCAAAAACGCATATATTATGATATAATATCAAAGATGTTGCGGATTGACAGCTTATGACAAAAATCCGCCGCACAACAAGCTATAAACTAATTACATCCAATATTACACTGAAAGGAAATTTCACGGTATGTTATACAAAGAGATGAACAAGGAACAGCTTGCAGCTGAAAAGGAAGCGGTTGAAAAGCTCTACACAATGGAAAAGGAAAAGGGACTCAACCTCACAATGGCACGTGGTATTCCCGCACCTGAGCAGCTTGACCTTTCTATCAATATGCTTCTGCACTGCCTCGACGGCGACTACAAGTCCAAGAGTGGTGCAGACTGCCGTTCTTACGGTGTGCTTGACGGTATCCCCGAAGCCAAGGAACTGTTTATGGAAATGCTGGACGTAAGCTCTGACGAGGTTATCGTAGGCGGTAACTCTTCGCTTCAGATGATGTATGACACTATGATAAGAGCAATGCAGCTGGGCGTTCTCGGAAGTGAAAAGCCCTGGTGCAAGTACGACAGCGTTAAGTTCATCTGCCCTGCCCCCGGTTACGACCGTCACTTCGCAATGTGCGAGGCACTCGGCATTGAGATGATTACCGTTGAATACAAGGCTGACGGCCCTGATATGGACGAAATTGAAAAGCTGGTAGCTTCCGACGAGTCCATCAAGGGTATCTGGTGCGTGCCGAAGTACTCCAACCCAACAGGTATCACATATTCCGACGAGGTAGTACGCCGTTTCGCAAACCTCAAGCCTGCCGCAAAGGATTTCCGCATTTTCTGGGACAACGCTTACTGCGTTCACGATCTTACTGACAAGCAGACAAAGCTGCTTAACATTATCGACGAGTGCAAGAATGCAGGCAACCCGAATATGGTATTCGAGTTCTGCTCAACCTCCAAGATTTCCTTCCCTGGCGGCGGTCTTGCAGTAGTATGCGCCTCCAAGGAGAACATCGACTTCATCAAGAAGCAGATGTCCTATCAGACAATCGGCTTTGACAAGCTCAATCAGCTCCGTCACGTTAAGTACTTCAAGAACTTTGACGGCATCGCTCAGACAATGAAGCACCACGCTGCTATTATTCGTCCTAAGTTTGAAACCGTGCTGTATATGCTTGAAAAGGAACTCCTTCCCCTCGGAATAGGCGAATGGACAAAGCCTGGGGGCGGCTACTTCATCTCCTTCAACGCACCTGAGGGCTGTGCAAAGAGAATTGTTTCTCTTGCAAAGGAGGCTGGCGTTGTGCTTACAGACGCAGGCGCAACCTACCCCTACGGCAAGGACCCCCACGACAGCAACATCAGAATTGCGCCGACATTCCCGTCGGTTGACAACCTGCGTGAGGCTATTCAGGTATTCTGCATCTGCGCAAGACTTGCGGCACTTGAAAAGCTGCTCGCTCAGTAATATACAAATAAGCAAGGGGCTGAAAACAGCCCCTTTTTCGTTTGCGATAAAGCATTGCATTATAAAAAGCAAGGGTTGTAACCCTTGCTTTTTTATTTCTGATAATACCAAGCCAACACACAGCTTTTACTGCAATTTGAACTCCATCGGCTTGAAGTCTTCTCTGCCGTAAACAGTGCCGTAGGTGAAAAACTCCTTGAACAGCTTTACAGTGGCTTTCTGGTCGAACAGCTTTTCAACAAGCACGGTGTTATCGCCTTCCTCAATGCCAAGCTGAACCGAGTAACCCTTATCCGTCCAGCAAGCCTGCATAAATCTTATGCCGTCTACCGCCTGTGCAAGCGTGAGGGTGACAAACTCGTCGTTATCCTTGAAAAGCATATCGAGATATGCCGCTACATTCTCCCATTTCGGCGACTCTATTCCGCCGACATAATTGTTTTCAAGCACCATTGTGCCTGTGTATTTAACCTTCTGAAATTTCACATCAGTGGTAGTTTTCTTTCCGAATAATCTGTCTAAAAATCCCATAGTTTACAGTCCTTTACACTTTATAACACATTAACGAGCGGAAGCAAAAGCCAATATCACAATCAGAATACCCGAAATAATGCAGATAATCCAGTTTCTTGAAATAGTACGCTCCAGCTTTTTATTGTTCTTATCATCAAAACGCTTTGCCATAACAGCACTCCTTTTTGTCATACCAGACTTGTTCGCTGAAACAGTTACTGACAGCAGAGATGTATTTCAACTAAACTGTTTTCATTATATCACAACTTTTAAGCATTGTCAAGAATTATCCCGAAGTATGCCGCATACATTTAAGAAAAGAAATAATTTCATCACGGAGGTATTTTATGGAAGATACAAAAAAGCTAATTGAAAAATACAAGCGTGAACTGGTAGAGCTGTCACGCAGCCGAAAATCCGAAGAACGTCAGCCGCAGATTATCGGATATACAGACAGTCCGTTATACGAACTTGGAGAAAACCCCTCCCCTGTTCAGCCCGATGTCGTATCCAGTGAAGAATCCCCGGTTACTCAGACAAAACCACGTGAGGCAGCCCCCGAACCCGACTTTACCGCTCCCGAAACCGACGAGAGAGAGTTCACCCCCTCTCAGCCAAGCTCCGAGGACGCCGTTACAGTTCCGCCCGACACACAGCCTCAGCTTACGCCCAACGAAACAGACGACGCAACCCAGACGACTACCGACAGCGAAGAAGGCGGCAGCCAGAACAAACCAATTGACTACCCTCAGCCCGACTATGACAGCTATGACGATTTCAAGGCGGCGAACACAGGTGTTGCAACGCTGATGTTCCGCATATCAGCCGCACAGGATTCACTTCCGATTGAAAATGCAAAGTGCGCTATCACCAAAACATTCAACGGAATTATCCACGAAATTGACGTACTGTATACCGACGAAAGCGGAAAAACGGAAAAGCGTTCTCTGCCTGCGCCCTCACGGTCGCTGTCGCAGGAATACGACAACACCGTTCAGCCGTTCGCACTGTATGACGCAACCGTCACCCGCAAGGGCTTTGCAGACGTTGTCCTTACGGATATCCCCGTGTTTGACGGAGTGCTGTCTGTTCAGCGTGTATCCTTACTCCCTGCCGCATACGACGGCGACGTTGAGATTATCACGGAGGTGAGTCCCGATGCCCAATAACACGCCTGTTATCCCTGAACGCATTACTGTGCATTTAGGCCCTCCCGATTCGGACGCACCCAACGTTACCGTGTCATTCCCCGACTACATAAAGAATGTTGCCTCAAGCGAGATTTTCCCCACGTGGCCTGAAGCCGCTCTCCGAGCGAATATCTACGCACAGGTTACGTTTGCGCTCAACCGCATTTACACAGAATGGTACAGATCGAGGGGGTATGATTTCGACATTACAAGCTCCACGCAATATGACCAGGCTTTTGTGTTCGGACGGGATATCTTCGCAAATATCAGCGACCTAGTAGACCAGCAGTTCAACGATTATGTAGTCCGTCAGGGCAGTGTTGAGCCGCTTTTCACCGCTTTCTGCGATGGCGTGCAGGTGTCCTGTCAGGGGCTTTCGCAATGGGGAACGGTAACGCTTGCAAACCGTGGCTACACCCCTTATGAGATACTGCAATACTACTACGGCGACAATATCAATATCGAGTTCAATGCGCCCATATCCCCGAATATTTCAAGCTATCCCGGCGCTCCGTTTACGTTCGGCGCATCAGGAAACGAGGTGCGCACCATTCAGCTTGAGCTTAACCGCATAGGCAGAAATTTTCCTGCTATTCCGAAAATTATTCCGCCTAATGGCATTTACGGCGAAAGCACCGTTTCTGCTGTTCAGGTGTTTCAGGATGTGTTCGGACTGCCCGTAACAGGCGTTGTGGACAAAGCAACGTGGTATCAGATTAAGTACATCTTCACGGCGGTGAAGCGCCTTGCAGAGCTTACAAGCGAGGGACTGACCCAAGCGGAAATCGACAATCTGTGGGATACCCAGCTGAGCTTAGGCGACTACGGTCAGAGTGTAATCGCCTTGCAGTATTACCTCAATGCTATTGCGTATTTCAATCCCGAAATCCCAACAGTACACACTGGCGGCACATTCAACGAGGCTGTGGAAAATCAGGTTAAGGCATTTGAAAGATTTTACGGACTTAACCCCGACGGCGTCGTGGATTTCAGAACATGGCAGCTTATCAGCCGCATTTATTCGGATATTCTGAACACGCTCCCCAACGGCTACGAGGGCGAGGCAGCGGCGCTTTTCCCAGGGTACAACATTACCC
>JAZQBH010000336.1:0-8380 GCA_045545655.1 Oscillospiraceae bacterium | reverse complement strand
GCTTTTTGTCATTGTCTGTTTTTACTGGTTCGGTTCACTTCGGAGAGGGTGTTCTGCTTATTGTTTATTTTTTACTTTTTATTGAATAGGCTCTATATAACAGGATTTTTTTGTATTTGGATTTCTTCTGAAAGCATTGATTTAATTTCTGACGGCAGACTTTCAACAGGATAACTTTCTTGACAATATAGTTCTTGATTATATTTTTGTTCACAGTTTAGTTTTGAAAATATGTGGGTGATTATAAAAACATTTTTGCTTTTTGAAAAGCAATCCTCGTCACGCAAAGACTGTGCAACAAAGTAATACCCTTGCTCTATACCGTTGTTGTCACGTTCTTTGTTGAAGCAAAGTGCAAAATTCAAGTCCGTAGTTCCGAATTTATATGTTTCGGTTTGAGTATTTATATCCTTGAGCATAAAGCTTTCTCCCATAGCAAGAGAAGAAATGTCTTGCAAATGTTTCAGCTTTTTCTGTGCAAGCTTATATGGGTGACGTGGCGAGAAAAATATCTGAGTTGCCTGTAATTGCCCTTTGTATGCCTTTTTGTAGAAATCCTGAGCTGATAAATTACTATCAACACCTGTCAGATGTTTGAAATCTTTTATCTTAAACATAACTTCAATAAAATTGTTTTCAAACACATATAAAAAAGTTTTTCCAACAAGGTTCTTCTTATAGGCGATTGCTGCTGTTACTATTTCTGAAATTGTTTTTTTCCTGTCGATTTTTGTATTCATTTTGTCACTTCCAATAGATAGAAAAAACGTCGGGGTGAGTTTCCCGACGTTTTGCCAGTCAATATAAGCGGTTTTATGCTGGCTGTCAGCCGCAATACCCTTTCAGGTATCTGTAAGTCGCCGAAAATGAGTCCTCGGCGCAGACTAACCATTTCTCCTCGGTCAAGGCGCAATGCTCTGACGAACATCTATAAGTCTTGGTATTTTTACCTGCCCAAGCACAGTACAGCTTAATGTGCCGCCACACAGAGGATTCTTCCTCACTTATATTATATCTTATAAATTCATTTTTGTCAATAGTTTTTGATACTTAAAATAAATTTACAGAAAAAAACAGGCGTGTCATATTAAACACACCTGTTTACTTATTTACAAGAAGTATTTCTTGCGCAAATTATTACTATACGTAATAGGTGCTCGGCTTGCACAGCAGAATTATAAGGTCGACAAGCCAGCCGATACCGAACAGACCTACAGTAAACATCCACAGCAGACCTGTAAGGATTTTGCCTTCGTAAAAGCGGTGTATGCCGAACTCTCCGAGGAAAAGGCACAGCAGAACAGCTGTCAGCTTGTTTTTGGGTCTGCCAGTGCCCACAACCACATTCTGATTGTTGCTCTGTGTGGTTGTATTGTTGATTACAATAGGCTGATTGTTCTGCTGGCTCTGCAGCATTTCAACCTGTCTGCCGCAGTGAGTGCAGACTACAGCGTCCATAGGTATTCTTGCACCGCAGTACTTGCAGTACTTCAAATCTCCTGTGGGTGCGGTCTGCGGCTGCTGAACCTGCTGAGGCTGAGCGTACTGTGCGGGCTGCATCTGATTCTGCCCTGCCACACCGAACGCCGACGGATAAATCGTCTGAGTGGGCTGCATTGTCGGCACAGTGCTCTCGGGGAACGGCTGATATGCCTGAGCATTCGGAGCCGACTGAGGTGCCGATGACACTTCGTTGGGGTTGCCGCCCGGGTAAATCTCGCCTGTTACGGGGTCTGTCCACGGCTCACGCTGAGATGACACGGGCTTTGACAGGTTGACGGAATTGTTGTTGTTATTATCCATATAATTACCCTCCTTATACGGGTGTTTTATCAAATAAATCCTGAATGAACTTGATAATGACGGGTTCAATAAATACGATTACTGTAAGGATAAGGCCCACGATAACTGTGCCTCTTGTAAGCAGGGTTTTCCAGCGCTTGCCTGTTGAAAGCTCGGTCTGAACCTTCGGTACCTTGTATTTCTTGATTTTTACAAGCTTTGCGATAAGCATAATAATGCCGACTACCAGAAGAAGTGCGACAAAGCCCATATACACGAAATACAGCACTACCATCGGGGTGACAACGCCCGCTTCGCCCTTGCTTTCTGCAAGCAGATATTCCTGGAAGGACGGTTCAACGGAAAACAGCACCATAATTCCCGAAATGCTGTTGAACAATGCGTGCATAATTATCGTTGAAATAATGCTCTTGGTGGAAACTGCAATATATCCGAGGAATATGCCGAGTGCCGTTGCATAGAAGAACTGCTCAAGATTTGCGTGGGTAAGTCCGAAGAGGATAGCCGACACGAGGATTGCAAAGCCGTTGCCGTAAGGACGAAGGCTTTCCATAACCATTCCTCTGAACCAGATTTCCTCTGCAATGGGGGCTATTACGGTAAGCTGAATGAACAGCACGATTGCCGTGCCAAGTCCGTTGGCGGTAAGCAGCGAATCCTGAACAACTTTAAACGAGTCGCCCATTGCCGTGCCTTCAAACAGCATTGAAAGCAGAATTGTAATCAGTCTTACAACGATTGCAAGTCCGTAGCCTGCAGGGAACATTGCCATTGCCTTACCGAAATACTTCGGCTTTGAGTAAATCTTGTTCTCAGAGTTCTTGATGGGTCTTTTCAGTGCGAACATTGTCACAATCATCGGCAGAGCATAGAGGAACAGGCACGAATACAGAGCGTTCACCACTGTAAGCGTGAACGGCTCAAGGGTCAAAAACCAATTATTCAGCGGAATGGTGACAAGTGTTGCAAGTATACGGAAGCCGAAAATTGCAATGATAACAAGTCCCATTCGCATACATATCTGTTTAAAGCCCGGTTCAAGCGAGGGCTTTTGTTTCTCGGGAATTTCGGGTGTTTCGGGAAGGTCGCCCATTGGGGGAGTTGGTTGTAATAATTCTTCTGACATAGTATTCTCCTTTTAGTTGTCTGTTTTCTATTTGTGGTATTTATTTATTTCCGATACGGTCTGCTCGGCGGTTTTGCCAAGGCAGTTGATTATAATATCGGCATATTTTTCATAGAGAGGAAGTCTTTGGCTCAGCACGTCCTGTAGGGTTTCTTCGGGACGTTTCGCAATTCCTCGGGTAGTGATGTTGTGCAGTCTGCGTGTAAGCTCCTCAACGGACAGCGACAGGTAGTACACCGTGCCGTTTTTTCTCAGATGCTCCATTCCCTTTTCGGAATACACCGCACTGCCGCCCGTTGCGATAACCGCATTTTCCGTGGCGGCTACCGAGCAGACCGCTCTTTCCTCGGCGGCACAGAATGCGTCAAGTCCGTCGTTGTCAATTATATCCTGCAACAGCCGCCCCGTGTCCTGCTGGATAATAAGGTCGGTGTCGATAAACGAAAAACCGAGCGTTTTCGCAAGCAGTACGCCTATAGTGGACTTTCCTGCGGCTGGCATTCCGATTAAAACTATATTCTTCATAACTGATTAACCCTTGCTCAGCGGACGGGTTGCATAAGCGTTAAGGCTTTCATCGGCAATTCTGCCAGCCTTGTATTCATAAAACGCTTGTGAGCCTATCATTGCCGCGTTATCTCCGCACAGTGAAAGCGGCGGAATATACAGCTTTGCTCCGTATTTTTCGGCGGCGGCAGAAAGCGTTTTGCGAAGTCCGCTGTTTGCGGCAACACCGCCTGCAATAGCAAGCCGCTTGCAGTTGTATTCCTTTGCGGCGGCGATAAACTTGTCGGTAAGTATCTCGCACACGGTCTGCTCAAAGCTTGCGCACAGCGAGTTTTTGTCAAGCTCAATGCCCTTCTGCTCAGAGTTGTGAATGAGGTTTATCACAGCGGTTTTAAGTCCCGAAAAGCTGAAATCATAAGGATTTGCCGTGTGGGGCTTGGGCAGCTTGTACATAGTGGGGTCGCCCAGCTGAGCGGCTTTGTCTATGCTCGCTCCGCCAGGGTACGGATACCCCATAGCACGTGCCGCCTTGTCGAATGCCTCGCCTGCGGCGTCATCTATCGTTTCGCCGATAAGCGTGAATTCAGTGTAGCTGTCCACACGGACTATCTGCGAGTTTCCGCCCGACACCACAAGGCACAGATACGGCGGCTCAAACTCAGGATATGCAAGGTAGTTTGCCGCAATATGTCCACGAAGATGGTGCACAGGGATAAGCGGCTTATTGAGTGTGTATGCACGTCCCTTGGCGTAGTTTACGCCCACAAGCAGAGCGCCGATAAGCCCTGGGGCATAGGTCACGGCGATAGCGTCAACGTCCTTTGCGGCAAGCTCAGCCTTTTCAAGAGCCTCGCTTACTACCGCAGAAATGCTTTCACAGTGCAAGCGGGAGGCTATCTCGGGCACAACTCCGCCATACAGCTTGTGTTCTTCTATCTGCGTTGCCACAACGGACGAAATAATCTCTCTGCCGTCGCGCACAACAGCGGCGGCGGTTTCGTCGCACGAGCTTTCAATTGCTAATATATTCATATTATCTTCCGTTTCTGAATTATTGATTTAAGAGGGGCTTTCACACAAAATTCATAAATTCCTCTTGAAATCCTTATTATATTGTATTATAATTAAAAGGAATAGTCAAGAGATTTTTGAAATTTATTTTGATAATTCATTAAAAAAACCGAAAAAAGGACGGTGATTGCTTGCAGCTGAGTATCACATCAGACAGGCTTAATCCTGCACGTACCTTTCTGTGCGGTCAGTGCTTCCGCTGGCAGTGTGCAGACGGTGTGTTTACAGGGATAGCTCACGGCAGGCAGATTGCCGTGCGTGAGGATAACGGCAATGTGACGATAAGCGGCATTCCCGACGGCGAAGAACCGCTGTGGCGGGAATACTTCGACCTTGACGTGGATTATTCCGAGTATATAGCAAGGCTTTCGGCAGACGAAACGCTTTCAGCCGCCTGCAAAGCCTCATCGGGAATACATATTCTGCGGCAAGCGCCGTTTGAAACGCTTATCAGCTTTATCATATCGCAGAATAACAATATTCCCCGTATTTCGGGGATTGTAGAGCGGCTGTGCGAAACGTTCGGGGAAAAAATCGAGGGAAGTGAACGGTTTTCGTTCCCTACGGCTCAGCGGCTTTACGGCATTGAGGAGGGCGACCTTGCTCCGCTTCGGGCTGGTTTCCGTGCGAGATATATCGCAGACGCCGTAAGACGTGTGAACAGCGGCGAGGTAGATTTCGCCGAGGTTGACGCACTCCCCCTTGACAAGGCACGTGAGCGGCTGAAAACCATTGTCGGCGTGGGCGACAAGGTTGCAGACTGCGTGCTGTTGTTTGCGTTCCATAAGCTGAACGCTTTTCCGAGGGACGTGTGGGTAAAGCGGATTATGGCACAGTATTACCCCGATGGACTTCCCGTCTGCACCGAGGGAATTGAGGGCATTGCACAGCAATACCTGTTTGATTATGTAAGAAACTTGCAGGGCTGATGCCCTTTAATTTCAGTAGAAATGGAGATTTAAAATGTTTTGTACAAATTGCGGAAAGCAGATTATAGACACAGCAAAATTCTGCAACTACTGCGGAGCGGTTGTTGCGGCTAATATGAATAATGCGGTACAGCCGACCGCTGTTCCTGTCAATCAGCCGTCAGCACCTGTTCAGGAGCCGCAGACCGCTCAGGCGGCTGAGGTAAAGACAGAGGCGGCTGGCCCTGTTGAGGCGGGGGCGGCGGGAAAGGCAGAGGCTGATGGCGCTGAAAACACACCCGTGACAGCACCGTCAGCCGTGGGAATGGCAGTTCCTCAGGCGGTAAACTCCCCGAAAGAGGGCGTAGCACCTGCTGTTCAGGCGGTTCAGGCTACACAGCCAGCTCAGGCGGTTCGTCCTGTACAGACTGCTCAGAATGCTCAGCCAGTACAATCAGTTCAGACTGTTCAGCCGATGCAGACGGCTACCGCCGCCAGTGCACCTGTGCCAGCCGCACAGAATATTCCCTCAACCCCGGCCCCCAAAACTGAGCGTGAGCCACGTATGTACACCGCAGGACACATCATTAAGTGCCTTGTTTCGACAGCAATTATGGCTATTGCCGCAGGAATTTTTGCAGGGTTATATTTCTCCGTTGTTTAGCACAAAATTCAACAGATTATTTTGATGATTGTTACAATTTGTGCGTTTTCAAATTGACATTCGGGCTTTAGTGCGTTATAATAGTAAGTGATACTTTTACTATAATGAATTATTCAGTATACTAAACATTAAAACGGACGTTCAAGGATTTGTGACAAGCAGATTTCATTCGTCCGACCTAGAATGAAACTATGAGGTATAGCTTATGTTTTGCGAAACTTGCGGTAAAAAGCTGATAAGAGGATACTCCTTCTGCGTGGACTGCGGTACACCCGTTCCCCCTGGAGTATGGGATGTGCAGGATGAAACACCTGTTGACCCCAACTTCCAGCTGAGTGCGGATAACAGCGATTCTATGGCGGGTATCGGCTCGGTAAGCAGTGCGTCTGTTGAGGGCGGCACGTTGTCGTCAGGGTCTGCTGTGCCGATGTTCAACACCGATAACGGCGGATTTGGCGGAATCGGCGGATTCAGCAGCGACGATCAGGCTGTTGTAAATCTGTTCGGCAGTTCGTCTGTTGCAGTAGGCGGAATTAACAACAATCTGTTCAGCGTGCCTTCTGCAAATATTGATATGCCGTCTATCGAAGCGCCTGCAAAAACCTCTCAGGCTAAGCAGAAAGAGCCTGAAAAGGGTATGGAGCGTATGCTCAACGACTTCTCTATGTCGGAAGACGTGGGCGACGACACACTTGAAATTACCGATAACAAGGTGAATATACTCAGTGGAATGACTATGGACGACGAGGGCGCAGAAATAGACCTCAGCCCGTATAAGTTCCTTGATAATCAGATTGACATCAGCGTTCCCGAGGAAGAAGCTCCTGCAGAGGAAACCGCTGTTGAAGAACCCGTTGAACCCGTGGCAGAAGAACCTGCCGAGCCTGTTGAGGTTGAACCCGTGGCTGTGGCAGTGGCAGTTGCAGTGGAAGACGAACCCGCAGTGGTTGAAGAGCCTGTTGCTGAGCCTGTTGAAGAGGTTGCAGAGATTGTAGAGGCTCCAGAAATTGAAGAAGCAGCCGAAGAACCTGTAGCAGAAGAAATCGCTGAAGAAGAGCCTGCTGAGGCTGAGCCTGTTGCTGAAACAGAGGAAGCTGAAGAGGTTGCACAGGTAGAGGACGAGGCAATTGAAGAGGAAGAACCCTCCTTCGAGCCTGTTGCAGTTGCAGTGTCAGTTCCTGATGAAGCAGAAGATACTGATGTTGCAGACGTAACCGAGGTTGCAGAGGTTGAAGAAACAGCCGAAGAACCTGTTGCAGAAGAATCCATTGAGGAGCCTGTGGCAGAGGAAATCGCTCAGGAAGAGTCCGCCGAGGTTGAACCTGTTGCTGAAACAGGGGAAACAGAAGAGGTTGCAGAAGTAGCCGAGGTTACAGAGGTTGAAGAAACAGCAGAAGAACCTGTTGCTGAAACAGAAGACTCCGACGAGGCTGAGGCAGTTGCAGTTGCGGCGACAGTGGCAGCGGCGGCTGTTGAAGCTGACGACTTCGTTCCTGAGGAAATGAATGTTATTGAGGAATCCTCGCCGATTGCCGAGGAAGTTCCCGAAATAAAGATTGAAGAAACTCCCAAGAAGGCAGAACAGAAGGTTATGCCTGAGCCTATGACGGCAAATTCACAGACCAAGTCTGCTGCCGCAGCTGCTTCAACAGCAGTTGCCGCTCCCGCAAGACCTGCTCAGGGCGTGAATAATGCAAACAAGGCAAAGGTTATCTACTGCCGCAGCTGCGGTCAGGATATGGCAGAGGGTCAGACCGTATGCAAGAACTGCGGCGCACCCTACAAGGGCGCTTACGTGCCGCCCAAGAGCGCAAAGCCCAAGGAACCCAAGCTTGTGTTCGGCGTTCTGCCTGTATCGGCTATCGTAACAATGGTATCTATATTTGTTGTTATGGGTGTGCTGATAGTTTTTTTAGCAACAAGAAACGGAGGTAACAGCAGTGTTCCCGTAAGCGGCGACCTGAGCGTGGATACACCTACCTCTACATCATCATCGACTACAACATCGTCGTCGGCAAGCACTTCCGAACAGCCTGTGGAAAGCACTTCTTCCACATCATCGGATACTTCCGAGCCTGATACAAGCTCCTCAGAGCCTGTAGAAAGCACTTCTTCGAGCAGTTCAAGCAGTTCAAGCTCTTCCAGCAGTGCAAGCTCCAGCAGCTCAAGCAAACCGAAGAGCAGCTCCAGCAAGCCACAGAGTTCAAGCAAGCCTCAGAGCTCAAGCAAGCCGCAGAGCAGTTCTTCATCTGAACCTGCTACCGACCCCACAAAGATGACCGCGAAGTCGGAGGCCAAGCG
>JAZQBH010000335.1:0-4840 GCA_045545655.1 Oscillospiraceae bacterium | reverse complement strand
TGTTATCAAGCATAGGTTCGTAGTATACGAAGTACTGCTGACCATTGATCTTAACACGGTCTTCAAAAGACACGCCTGCACTTATGTTTTTCCAGACGTTATCACCCATTGTTGTGCCGATATTACGTTCACCGTCGGCATTAAGCAAGGTAGTGTTGTAACGTACATTATCGAGGAACAGTGTGATTTCACAAGAGGTTTCCTCTCTGATTTCGTCAACAATTGCGTTATCGCACAAATCACTGCAAAGCAACAGCTGAGTATCAGCAGTCATATACTGTGTTTTGTATGTATACACAAGTTTTCCATCAACGGAGTGAAGTCCGTTAGGCTCGTTAAAGCCTTCAGGAAGGAAGTAAGTATCTGACTTCCACATAATCTTGCCGTTGTTGATAACTGCCGCGGAATCATACTGGTTACGAGCAATCTTGTTCCACCACTCAGCCATCTGAGCGTCGTTTTCAGCCTTGCCGTGTGCGTCAAGAACTGCCGCAAGATGTCCGAGGGTTTCCTCTTCTTTTGCTAACTGATGAGAAGCTGTAACAACACCATTTTCAACCAGTGTATACATAGCCTCTCTTGTGTCTGACGCAAACATAAATGCTGTCATAACAGTTGCCACTACAGCCAAAGCAAATGCCATAACCGATGACAGGATTGAGAGCTTAATGCCTACGTTTTTTGTAATCGTTTTCATTTGATGACACCTCAAATCTGTTTATTTACACCTAAGTGTTAAATATATTATAACAGAAAAACAATTTTTTATCAATGGGCAAACTGTAACAATGGCCTTTATAATTCTTGGTAATATCCACCAAAAGTAGCCGTGTATTTATGATAAACTGAACCAAATTGCAATAAAAAGCGTGAAAATTATTTTCAGAAATACGTCGGCAGAAATTTTTGAAAAGGCTGTTTTCTGATTTTTTCAGAAGTAAAAGCGGCTGTGAAAACAGCCGCTTTGGGGTTTATTCAAATGAGTTGGTTAGCGTTCCTATGCCTTCGATAGTTACTTCAACGGTGTCGCCCGACTTTATCCACTGCTTGTTTTCGTCCTTCATTCCGAGGATTACTCCCGAGGGTGTGCCCGTAAAAATGATGTCGCCCTCGTTCAGGGTCATAAGCGATGAAGCGTAAGCCACTATTTCTGCTGGCTTGAAAATCATATCAGCGGTGCTTGCACTCTGCCTTGTTTCGCCGTTCAGCTTGCAGGAGATTGCAAGGTTTTCCGCATTGATTTCGTCAGCAGTGACTATGCAAGGACCGATGGGTGCGAATTTATCCATACTCTTGCCGATAAGCCACTGACCCGAACGGAACTGCAAATCTCTCGCCGAGATGTCGTTTCCTGCTGTGTAGCCGAAAATGTATTCACTGGCTTTTTCAACAGGAACATTCTTTGCTGTCTTACCTATTATTATAACCAGTTCTGCCTCGTAGTCATACTCTCTTGCAATAGGGGAGAGCGGAACAGCCTCATTGTGTGCGGCAAGCGCATTTGAGAACTTGCTGAACAGCACCGGGTCTTTCGGGGCTTCGGGGAATTCATTACACTCCTTGCGATGGTCGTAGTAGTTGAGCCCGACGCAGAGGATTTTCTCAGGGTTTTCAACAGGCGTCAGAAGCGAAGGAGTGCCGTCAACGAGGGAAACCTCGCCCTCCGTCAGCTTTCTGAGCGCAGACAGTGCGGTTTCTCCGCCGCTGATTACCTCGCTTATCCTATGGGGAACATCTGCACTGGTAAGCTGTGCGGTCTTTTCCACATCAACAAGCCCTTTTTCGCAGTCTATTGCGATTTTGGCAATGCCATTATCGTTATAACGTATAAGTTTCATAAGCACCTCTTATTCTGTAATAGCCTCTGACCAGTATGCCTGATTATAAATATCGGTAAACTTGTAGATGATTTTGATATTTCCGCTGCCCAGATCAGTGTTGGTGATTTTCATACTGCTGTTGTAGGTCATCTGTTCGCCGATAAAGTAGCTGTCCTGATATTTCATATCGTCTGAGTAGTAGTCGCACAGGAAATCAAGCTTGTCGCCGTCCTTGAGTTCAGTAAGGTTCTTTGCGATAACGTCAACATCAGTGCCGTAGTCGGTTGACGCACCTGCGATATAAGCGTTTGTTCCCTCAAACACGAGAATGAGGTTCACTCTCTCGCCGTTAAGCATTGCAGGAACATAACCCATATCAGTTGTGTCAGTGCTGTCAGTGTGGTAGTAGGCAACAGGCTGACCGCCTATCGAAATCCAGTCCTTTGCGGTGTCAGCAATAAGGTTTCCGCTGTTGTCAAAGGAGAAGGTGTTGTCAAGACCCAAATCAATCCAGCCGCTGCCGTCGTGGTAGAACACGTTTCTGTCAAGTGCGTGAACAAGCTCCCACTGTGTTTCAGGCAGAGAGATTACATAGTCACTGCCCGACTTTGTCCAGACAAGATTTGTGGGGTCGAAGTAGTTTGTTGAGAGGTAAGACGCAGTCTGAGCGTTGTCCTGACCCTTCATAAAATCAGTGTTTGTTGAATCAAGTCCGTCTATATTGCGGTTTGAACTGAGAAATCCGCTGAGCAGCTGTCCGATAATTTCAGCACTGCCCGAAGAACCTGACGAAGTACCCGACATAAGCCCGAACAGCGAGTTTACAGGCGAAGCCGCCGAAGAACCGCCCGCCGCAACCTGACCGCTTGTTTCAAGCTGAGCGAATTTTCTGATACATTCAGAATACTCGGAATCCATTCCGATTTGCTGATATGTGGTGCAAGCCTTGTCTACATACGAAGTACGCTTGTAGGGGAAGAAAATGGAAACTCCGTAAGCGTTCGTCATATTCGACGAGGTGAGGTTGTACTTGACCGCACTCTTTACAGCATTTGCAAGCTGAACGCCCTCAGAGTTGCCCATATTCTGCGCAAGGTGAACCAAGTCAACCTGGTCTATCTTGGAGCTCTGAGCGAACTCACGTGTGTTATAGCGTGCGTTGGATACCTGCTTGTAGTCGTCAGCAGTTATCATAGTGGAAACTGAATTCGAGAAGTTTACAAGCGCATCGGGAACTGTGTGTGAAAACTCAGCAAGGTCAATGATGGAGAGGGTTGTTTTCTGTCCGCTGCACTTTCTTGCACATTCGCCGACGAAATCGTCGATGATAAGCTTGCCGATCTGGATTGTAGGCATTGAGGTGTCAGCTGCAAATCGGGAAAGCCAGTTGGTGTAATACCAGCCGATACCAGGCTCGGTTTCCTCCGAGGCTATGAGGTAGTCGGCGTGTTCGTTCAGCATAAGCGCATTTTCGGCAGTCGCCATAAGACAAGCGTCAAAACCGATGAAATCAAATTTCACTCTGCTCTTTGCCAGTGCTTTGTCAATTCCGGCAAGCGACATTGAGCCACTGCTCTTGTTCTTTTCGTCATAACCGAAGCCGCTTACAGAGCCGCCGCCGTGGTCCCACAGAATAAGCTCGTTGCGGTTAGCAGGGAACTGCTTCGCACAATAGCTGATAAAAGACGAAAGCGTGTTCGGGTCGGTCATTGAAGCACGGCCTTCATTTTCGGAAAGGCACTTTATCTTGCCGTCCGTAATCTGATAAATCTGGTTTACCGATGAGCTTACGCCGTTTTTCCAGTTGTTGCAGCCGCCTGTGTATACAATTACATTAAAGTTGTCGCCGAAGTTCTTGCTTGCCGCACGGATTTCCTCCATATCTGCGGAAGCCATTGAATGCTTGGATTCGAGGTCAGTGCCGCAGACATAAATCATTATCGTAACAGCGTCGGAGTTGTTTCCAAGCAGCTTTGTGTACTTATCACGAGAGCCGTTAGCTACTGATGTGTCAACACTGCCGCCGCTTGCGGAATATCCGCTATTGTAGCTGTCGTTGTAACCGCCTGAGTAGCCATAGTCGCTATCAGCCGGATTTCTGCCCTTGTTGAAGAATATTATTACTATAGCAATGATTATAACCAGCAGACCGCTTCCGCCGCCAGCCGCCGCACGCTTGATACCTCTTCCACTGCTCGAGCCGCCCGAGTATGAGCCGCCGCCCACAGGGCCTGTACCGAGACCACTGCCACGTCTGTATGCGCCTTTCCCGTCGTTGGAATGGGTTTTCTGACGGGCACGTGGTCTGTTTCTGTTATCCATATTGTAAAACCTCCTTAGTTTTGTTTTCTTTATCTTGAACCAACGATTTAATTATAAACGCTTTTCCTTTATTTGTCAAGTATCAGCCAAATTTGAAAGACAGATGTAATAATTACCAAATAACTTCCGTAATTTTTTACTGAAATGCTATTGACAATTTAGTAAAAAAATTGTATAATATGTACATAGATTTTAAAAATATTATCAGGTTTTTTTGTTGGTAAGGTTGTAAAATCCACTCCAACGGTCGGCTGAATGCTGATCTGACCTGCTCTGAGGTGATTGCTATGGCTAGAATTCAGGATTTATGTTATATGGAGATGATTTTAGCTGGTATCGACAACTGGGCGAAAAGCACAGGTCTTGCTACTGTTGCTGTCGGAACGGACGGAAAATACATCAGCAAATGCTACAACTTCACTGAGTTTTGCATTGATCTGACCCGTGGAAGTAATATCGGTCGCAGTCGCTGTGAAAAGTGCGATAAACATGGCAAGGGTGTGTACAATTGTCACGCAGGTCTTGTGGATTTTGCTATCCCGATTACTCTTGAAGACGGAACAGTTCTGGGCAAGGTTATCGGCGGACAGGTCCTTCCTGAATCTCCTGATGAGGACACTTTCCGCAATACAGCAAAGGAAATCGGTGTTGACCCTGATACATATATCGAAGCATTGCATAAGGTGAATGTCAGAACC
>JAZQBH010000334.1:0-6653 GCA_045545655.1 Oscillospiraceae bacterium | reverse complement strand
TTGGTGCAGATTGATAAATGTGGACGAATCCGGATATAAAATAATTGGAATTGAGAGCAATAAAGTCTGTATGTTATCAGCTAATATGCAAGGTGAGATTTTAGAGGAAAAGCTGCTTTATCGACTGGATGATACAGCGTTCTATTCCATTATGGACTTAAAGGTTTCAAAGGAAGGTGTAGTAGCCTTTGCTTATGTAAGCGAGAAGCAAGCAGGTATCATCGAAATAAGGGATTCTGTGGCGAAAGAGGTGCTTTGGCAAAAAGATAAGGTTTTGCATACTAAGGATACCGAAATAAAAACAGAGAATAAGTTAGCATTCCATATTATGTCAGATGGTAAGGAGTATTACTACATGGCAACAAATATTGATGGTTGTGGAGGTAAAAGCAAAAAAATATATTTGGTAGATGGTATGTAATCTGATTTGCGAGAAGTGCGCACTTACCAGCGAAGAATGGCTGGATTCAGAAACTATGTAAAATGGAGGTCTTACATAAATGAAAAAAATACTATCGGCGATATTAGCGGCGTGTATGATGTTGAGCCTTACGGGCTGCGGCTTGGGCAAAAAGGACGAGCCTCCCGAATATGTAGCGGAAGTTTCCGCACAGATTTCAAGCGACCTTGCTTCGGGTGAGTTTTATCTTGACGGCGACTTGTACCAGTTCCCTGTGACGGTGCAGGATTTTCTTGATAACGGCTATTCCTATGACGCCCGTTATGCAGAAGCGGCGAAAACCTTCAAACTCAATGCTGGCGGTGTTTCAACTATGTTCATACTGTGCAAATCTGTGCCTAATGACCCTTATGACAAAACGCACGGTATGAACTGTCAGGTGTACAACCCCACGGACAAAGAGTTGCCGCTTGGTGAATGTTCAATAGGAAGGCTTACGATAGACGCACCTGCGGATATGATGTTCCCTGGCGGTCTTTGGTCGAAGGGAGATTATACTGACGGCGAGGCTATAATCGCCGCTTACGGAGAGCCGAAGTCCTACGAAAACGACAGCGACACCTTTTACACACTGGTGTACGATATCACAATGAAAGACGGCACTGAATGGGAAGTAGAATTCTTCACGAACAATTACAGTATTTCCCACGTTATCTACAAATTAAAAGGCTGGGAGTGGTAATCAGCCAACAAATATATGCAGACAAAAACTCCGCTTGACAAAGCGGAGTTTTCCTGTTATTCAATGGTTGCCTGGGGAGTCTGCACATTCTTTGTGTCGAGGTATTCCATAACTCCGCCGTAGATTGTGAAGGCAACCTTCTGCTGATACTCCCAAGTGGAGAGTTTAGCCTCTTCTTCGGGGTTGGACAGAAAGCCGCACTCTATCATCAGCGAGGGGTTGGGGTTGGTTTTCAGCAGAAACAGCTCGTCGCCGCATAGCTTGATTTCACGGTCGTGTTTCGGGTTGAGCTCGGCGAATTTGTTCTGCATAATCTGCGCAAGCTGGCGGTTGTCGGCGTTGTTGTTATTGTAGAACATCTGTCCGCCGAAATATGCGGGGTCGGTGAAGTTGTTCTGATGTACACACAGGAAAATGCTGTCGGGATAGCTCTGGATAATTTCAAGGCGGTTATCCATATCGCTCAGCTTCTGATTTCGGATACCTGTAACATCGGGGTCGTGAATGGAGATGTCCTCGCTTCTTGTAAGTACCACCTGAAATCCCGACATCTCGAACATATCACGCAGTGCAAGCACAATGGACAGGTTTATGTCCTTTTCCAGTACCCCCGACGCCCCCACTGCACCTGAGTCCAGTCCCCCGTGACCAGCGTCAAGTACGATAATGGGCTTGTCGGCAGTCTGCGCCGATGTGGGCAGAGCACGTTCTGAGATATTTGCGCATACTGCAAGCATAACAAAGCAGGCTACAAGCGACAATGATAGTTTCAGGGTTTTCTTGCTTATTTTCATATTCAGTCCTCCGGATTGTCAATTTCTTTACTTGTCCGTAGTGTATGAGACAATCCCCCGAAGTAGAACTTAACTTCTGATAGTGATTTGCATTATGGTAAGAATTACATCAATTTTATACAGAAATTCAATTGGGTATTTGTGTGATATTCACAAAGGCGAAAAAAGAACCGCCGAAATACTTGTATAAATCCGTCGAATGTGTTACAATGTAATGTGAGTAATGGTGTAAAAAAGTAAGTTTACCCGATATTACGACATAATAAAGAACAAAATTCAGGAGAATGACTTATGAGCGACAAGTACAATTCATACGAAAGCCCTTTCTGCACACGATATGCAAGTAAGGAAATGCAATATATCTTCTCGGCGAACAAGAAGTTCACCACCTGGAGAAGACTCTGGACAGCCCTTGCAAGGGGCGAGATGAAGCTGGGTCTTCCTGTTACACAGGAGCAGGTAGACGAGCTTGAGGCAAACATCGAGAACATCAACTACGAGGTTGCTGAGCAGCGTGAGCGTGAAGTACGCCACGACGTTATGGCGCACGTTTACGCCTACGGCAAGCAGTGCCCCAAGGCTGAGGGAATTATCCACCTCGGCGCAACCTCCTGCTATGTCGGCGACAACACCGATATCATCGTTATGCGTGACGCACTTAAGCTTGTAAAGAAAAAGCTTCTCAACGTAATTTCAAATCTTTCGGATTTTGCAAAGGAATATAAGTCCCTTGCGTGTCTGGGATATACTCACCTTCAGCCTGCACAGCCTACCACCGTCGGCAAGCGTGCTACACTGTGGATTAACGAGCTGATTATGGACCTCAAGGAAGTGGACTACCGCATTGAAAACCTTGCTCTGCTCGGTCAGAAGGGCACAACAGGCACACAGGCGTCGTTTGTGGAGCTCTTTGACGGCGATTCCGCTAAAATCAAGCAGCTCGAGCAGATGATAGCCGAGGAAATGGGCTTTACAGCGTGTGTTCCTGTAAGCGGTCAGACCTATTCACGTCAAGTGGATTTCGGGGTGCTGTCGGCATTGTCTGGCATTGCACAGAGCTGTTCAAAGTTCTCAAACGACCTGAGAATACTTCAGAGCCTTGAGGAAATGGCAGAGCCGTTCGGCGACAAGCAGATTGGTTCTTCTGCTATGCCGTACAAGCGTAATCCTATGAGAAGCGAGCGTATCACCGCTCTTTCGAGATATGTGATGATTGACGTGCTGAACCCTGCCTTCACCGCAGGTACACAGTGGTTTGAAAGAACTCTTGATGACAGCGCAAACAAGCGTATTGCCGTTGCGGAGGCATTCCTCGCAACAGACGCTATCCTCAATATAATGATGAATGTTACAAAGGGTATGGAAGTGTATCCCGAGGTAATCAGACGCCGCTTTATGGAAAAATTACCGTTTATGGCGACTGAGAATATAATGATGAGAGCCGTAAAGAACAGCGGCAAGGACAGACAGGAGCTTCACGAGGAAATCCGCAAGTACTCTCACATCGCCGCAAGACGTGTGAAAGAGGGCGGCGACAACAACCTTGTTGACCTTATCGCAAACGATCCGATTTTCTGCGTGACAAAGGAAGAAATTCTGTCCGTGCTCGTGCCTGATTTGTATGTAGGCAGAGCGCCCGAGCAGGTTGACGAATTTATCGCAGAGTGGGTACAGCCTGTTCTTGACGCAAACAAGAGCGAACTGGGCGAAACCGCCGAGCTTTCCGTCTGACGGAGGGTCTATGTTCAGAAGATGGAAGGTTCTGCCGAAGGTTGCTGCGGCGAACAGCAGTTTTATAGAACAGATGGGGGAGATAGGTCCGCTTGCGGGAGAAATCCTGATAAAGCGTGGAGTAACCTCGTTGGAGGCTATTCACAGCTCAGGGCTTGCTGACCCGTTTCTGATAAAGGATATGGATAAGGCTGTCGAGGCGATTTCTGCCGCACTTGAAGAGGGGCGGAAAATCACCGTCTACGGCGACTATGACTGCGACGGAGTGTGCTCCGTTGCGATATTGTACAGCTACCTTGAAGCGATGGGCGCAGATGTGGACTACTACATTCCCGACCGCTTTTCCGAGGGCTATGGACTTAACGTAAAGGCACTTGAAAAGCTGATTGCACAGGGTACAGAGCTTGTGATAACCGTGGATAACGGTATCAGTGCTTTAAAAGAGGCGGAGTACCTTAGAGAACAAGGTATAGAACTTGTTGTCACCGACCACCACCAGCCGTCGGAAACACTGCCTGAGTGTGCGGCGTGCGTGAACCCTCACCGTGCTGATGATACTTCTCCGTTTACGGACTTGTGCGGCGCAGGCGTTGCACTTATGCTGTGCATCGCACTGGAGGGCGACGAGGAGTTTATCCTCGACCGCTATTCCGACCTTGCCGCCGTTGCAACAATAGGCGACGTAGTGCCGTTAAAGGCTGAAAACCGATTTATAGTCCGTAAGGGACTTGAATATATCCGCAACGAGCAGAACGCAGGTCTTACACGGCTTATAAGAGCCGCCAAGCGTGAACCTGCTTCGGTCACCTCAACCGACCTTGCGTTTTACATAGTGCCGAAAATAAATGCCGCAGGAAGAATAGACACTGCGGAAAAGGCACTTCGCTTGCTGTTGTGCGAGGACGACGGCGATGCCGCCGCAACGCTTACAGAACAGCTGATGTCGCTTAACAGCGAGCGTCAGCAGATAGGAGAAACTATCCTTTCCGAGGCGAAGGCGCTGATTGCCGAAAACCCATTGATTGCAAAACAGCGTGTAATTGTGCTTGCAAAACAGGGCTGGCATTCGGGAGTTGTGGGCATTGTATGCTCAAAGCTGCTTGAAGAATACGGCAAGCCTGTCGTGATGATCAGCGTTGACGGCAATAAGGCGAGCGGCTCTATGCGAAGCATTGAGGGCTTTTCAGCGTATAAGATGCTTGCGGCGTGCAGTGATTTGCTTACGAAATTCGGCGGACACACTGCGGCAGGCGGATTTTCACTTTCTTCTGACAAAATTGAAGAATTCACTGCAAAGGTGTATGAATACAGCCGTGAGAATTTCCCGAAAATGCCCGAATACAGCCTGTATGCCGATATGGATATCACAGCGGATATGCTTTCGGTGCAGTCGGTGTATATGCTCAGTGCACTTGAGCCGTTCGGCGAGGGCAATGAAATGCCGCTGTTCCGTTTGAAAAATTGCGTGGTAAGCGGAAAAACTCCTCGTGGCGAGGGACGTTTCACAGCAATGAAGCTCAACTGCGGAAACACCGTGGTTTCAGCGATTTCATTCAGCGTGCCGTATCTGGATTTTTACCCGAACAACGGCGACAGCATTGACGTTATTGTCACTGCAGAAATAAACGAATATAACAACAACCGCAGTGTTCAGCTGAAGATTGTTGATTTCCGTCCTTCGGCATTTGACGAGGACAGATATTTTGCCGCTATGCGTGTGTATGAGGAGATTTGCAGAGGCGAGGGCTGTGACAAGCGGCTGTTGCTCAGAGTGCTTCCTCAGACCCGTGAGCAGCTTATGTATGTCTATGACCTTGTACGCTCCAACAGCGACAAAACCGCTGATATGCTGTTTGTAATAAGCGGCGGTGTGAACTACTGTCAGCTTATGGTGATACTCACAGCTTTCATTGAGGCGGGTATGGTAGTGCAGTCGGAGCAGGGCAGACTTTCGATAAACCCCACGCCGCAGAAATCCGATTTGTTTGCGGCAGGCGGTTATCTTGATAAACTTAAACAATCCCTTTCGTGATGGGGAATGTTGTAATTGACAGGGGGCTATGATATGAGCGCAGATAATATAAAAGCTCAGAACCAATTGACTGACGACGGTATAACCATTGAAAAGCTGATGGCTAAGCTTGAGGATACCGACAAGCAGTATGATTGTGCGAAAATAATGCGTGCGTATCAGCTTGCAGATTCTGCACACGAGGGTCAGATGCGTTCTTCGGGCGAGAAGTATATCACTCACCCGTTGTCGGTTGCGTCTATTCTCGTGGATTATTGTATGGACACCGATACTATCTGTGCCGCACTTATGCACGATGTGGTTGAGGATACCGACATTCCGCTTGAAGAAATCAAAAAGAAATTCGGCGAAGACGTTGCCCTGATGGTAGATGGCGTTACCAAAATCGGTAAAGTGCCGCTTAACACTAAGGAAGAACAGCAGGCTGAAAATATCCGTAAAATCCTTATGGCAATGAGCAAGGATATCCGTGTTATTATCATCAAGCTTGCCGACAGACTGCATAATATGCGTACTCTTTACGCACGTCCGCCTGAAAAGCAGCGTAAAACCTCGCTTGAAACGATGAACTTCTACGCTCCCATAGCGCACAGACTCGGTATGAGCGACGTCAAGGAGGAAATGGAGAGCATTTCCATTCACTACCTTGACCCCTACGGCTGCCGTGAGATTGAACGTCTGCTTGATTTGCACAAGGACGAACGTGACAGCTTTGTTGACACGATTATCGCGCGTATCCGTGGACGTATCACCGACATCAGACCCGAGCCTGTAATCGAGGGTCGTGTAAAGTCAATGTACAGCATATACAAGAAGATGTATCTCAAGAACAAGCCGTTTGATGAGATTTACGATATCTACGCAGTGCGTATTATTGTGCAGTCGGTTATTGAGTGCTACAACGTGCTGGGTGTTATCCACGATTTGTTCAGACCTATCCCGTATCGCTTCAAG
>JAZQBH010000333.1:0-13261 GCA_045545655.1 Oscillospiraceae bacterium | reverse complement strand
AAGATTGTGGATCTGTCCACCCCGATTTCCGAGGAGGATATGAAACAGACGCCTAAGCTTGTTATTCTGCGTGACGGAATGACAAAGCCCGAGTATGCCGGATTTGTTGAGTATATCCTTGCTGGAGAGAATAAGGGTGTTCTGCGTACCCTGTATTCAGGTACTGAAGAACCGAACCTTATGCTTATCGACCAGTTGCCTTACTATTACAAGCCTGTTCCTGCAATCAGCAGAAGAGAATTCGGCTATCTGCGTAATGAGGTAAGACGTATTGCGGATTACGAGAAGTCCGCACCCAAGGCATACAGAAACTACTTTGCACGTGATATAAACGCAAAGCTGTTCGGCTATGGCGGCGTTTGCCCTTGCTGCGGTTACGAAAGAACCGTGCTTAACAGCTTTATTGTAAAGCAGTTTTCAATCGGACTTATGAACGGCGAGAAGGAGCAGAAGTTCCTGTTCGCACTGTATCTGTGCCACAACGACGCAGACGCAGCGACAGGCTGGCTTATCGAGGATGTAAGCATTGGCGGTATGACACCGTTCCAGTGGCTTGAGGAAGTGGTTCAGCTTGAAACAATTCCGCCTGAATTCCTCTACTGCAGAATCAAGTTCCGCAGACAGGTAAGCTATAATCTCTCAGAGCCCGTTCAGGGAGTTAACCCCATTACAGAAGATGTATTTGAAGGCCCGTCTGAGGTGCTTGATATAATTCTCAGCCCGCTTATGGCAGCAAAATGGTATGAGGATAATATCCGTGCAGCACAGGCAAAGCCTAAGCCTGCTACAGAAGAAAAGGCACCTGAAGCCCCTGCTTTTGAAAAGCCTGCTGATATCAGCGATATTGATATGAGTGTTCCTTCCGAGGACGGCGAAGAGGAAGAGGTAACAGAAGTAAAGCCTAACGATGCGAGAAACACAATGCCGCTTTCACAGCCGCAGGGAATGGGTTCATCGGCACATCAGCCAGGCGGCAGACCTGGTATGAGAACCGAGCCTATGGGTGCACCCAGAAAGCCTGCTGTTCAGAGAGGCCCTGCAATGACTCCTCGTTATGCAGCACCGCCTGAGGTGGTGGCGTCACGCCGCAATAGTATGACAACTGAGCCTATGGGCGACAGTGATAAGGGCGATAAATAATATCTGATAATTTAAGGGAGAGTAGTATTTCAAGCGGATTTACCGTGGCAACTATGTTGGCATTGCGTGAACCCGCTTGATTTATAATATCCTGTAAATTATATCCGGACTGACCATCTTGTAAGATAAGATTATGGTAGGTTCGTCAATAACTTTTGAAAGGAATGGTATCTTTTGGGTAAGCTTCACTCTGTTCATCTGCCGCATTTCAGCGGTTCAGCAGAGATGTCTACAAGGAAAGTGCCTGCACCTGAAGAGGTTGCAATAAGTATGCAGCAGCATATAGGCGCACCTTGTGAACCGTGCGTTGCAGTAGGTGATAAGGTAAAAATCGGTCAAAAAATCGGTGATACTGAGGCGTTTGTATCCGCACCGATTTTTGCGTCGGTAAGCGGCGTTGTAAAGGAAATCAGAGACGTTATGGACGCTGGCGGCAGATACTGCAAAACTGTTGTTATCGAAAACGACAATAAAGGCGATATGTTTGAAGGTATTACTCCTCCTAAAGTTGATACCCGTGAGGAGTTTATCAAGGCTGTCCGTGAAAGCGGCGCTGTCGGACTTGGCGGTGCTGGTTTCCCCACTCACGTGAAATTATCTTATGATAAGAGTAAGGTGACTATTGATTACCTTCTTCTCAACGGTGCTGAGTGTGAACCATACATCACCAGCGACTACCGTGAACTGATGGAAAATTCCGACAACGTGCTTGCTGGAATTGACCTTGTAATGCAGAAATTGGAAATCCCCAACGCAATAATCGGTATTGAAGCCGACAAGCCCAAGGCTATCGAAAAGCTGACAAAGCTTGCGGCAGTACGTTACCCGAATATAAAGGTGCAGAAGCTGCCTTCATCTTATCCGCAGGGCGCTGAAAAGGTGCTGGTACATTCGCTTACAGGCAGAATTGTGGGCGAGGGCAAGCTGCCCTCCGACGTTGGCTGTATCGTAATGAACGTTTCTACAGCTGGCTTTATTTACGGCTATGTAAAGACGGGTATTCCGCTGGTTACAAGAAGAATTACAATCGACGGAGATATAGTAAACTCTCCTGCAAACTTCTTTATTCCGATTGGAACAATGCTGCACAGCATTATGGGCTTTGCAGACGTCCGTCAGCGACCCGACAGAATAGTCCTCGGCGGCCCGATGATGGGTGCGTGTGCATTCGACCCCGACACACCGCTTGGAAAAACCAACAACGCCGTGCTGCTTTTCGGAAGCACTGCTATTCCTAAGACAACGGCTTGTATCCGCTGCGGCAGATGTGTCAGAGCGTGCTCGCTCAATCTGCGGCCTACCGACCTTGAAAGCGCTTATGACGCACGTGACGTTAAGGCTCTCGAAGAGCTTAAAGTCAATCTGTGTATGAACTGCGGTGCGTGTACATTCGTATGTCCCGCAAAGAGACCTCTTGCCGAGAAAAACCAGCTTGCAAAGGATTTACTTCGCAAGTCTGCGGCAAAGAAACAAGGAAAGTGAGGTGCGTAGGGTAAAATGAGCAAATTGTTTGTAGAAGCCTCTCCGCACATCAGAAGTGCATGGACAACCCAGAAGATAATGCTGAACGTCATTATCGCACTGTGTCCTGCACTGATTGCGTCAGTGGTAATTTTCGGTCTGAAAGCATTGCTGCTTACGGTTATATGCTGTACAGCGTGCGTGCTGTTCGAGTTTTTGTTCAACAAAATCGCAAAACGTGACAACACAATAAGCGACTTGTCCGCTATCGTTACAGGTATGTTGCTTGCGTTTAACCTGCCTGTTGATTTGCCGATTTATATGGCAGTTATCGGCTGCTTTATCGCAATTGTGATTGTAAAGTGCCTTTTCGGCGGAATTGGTCAGAACTTCGCAAACCCTGCCATCACCGCAAGAATTGCACTTATGCTGTCGTTCACAGCGTCTATGACAAAGTGGACTGCACCCCTTACAAGCGACAAGGTAGACGCTGTTGTCAGCGCAACACCTCTCGCAAACGCTTATCAGCTGCTCAGCACAGACGCTGCGGCTGTATCTGCGGCTCAGGCAGAGCTTCCCAGTCTGCTTGATATGTTCCTCGGCAACCGTGCCGGCTGTCTTGGCGAAACCTGTATCGTGGCACTGCTTGTCGGCGGAATTTATCTTATGTGTCTTGGACTTATCCGTCCTACAACACCTGTGTGTTTTATCGGCACAGTGGCTCTGCTGTCACTGCTTTACAGCGGTTTTGACGTGAACTTTATGCTGTATCAGCTTATGAGCGGCGGTCTTGTTCTCGGTGCGCTGTTTATGGCAACCGACTATGCTACTACTCCGCTCACTGAAAAAGGCAAGATTATTTTCGGTATTGGTTGTGGCTTGATTACGTTCGCAATACGTATGTTCGCCTCAATGCCCGAGGGCGTTTCGTTCTCCATTCTGGTAATGAACTGCCTTACTCCTCTGATTGACAGATTTACTGCACCGAGAGCTCTTGGTGTGGCAAAGCCGAAGAAGGAGGGTAAAGATGGCTAAGATAAAACCTGCTCTTATACTGGCTCTGATTGCCGCTATTATCTCGTGTCTGATAATTGTAGTGTACAAGCTGACCTACAAGGACACCTCTCTTGAGGTTACAGATAAGGAATTCGCGGCTGTATCTGCAATTTATGCAGGTGAAAAGGCGGATTACTCCGTAGTTCCGCTTGCAGATTTCCCTGAGGCACTGCTCACAACAGACGAAGAGGGAAACACCGTCTGCACAATCCCCGAAATCAAGAAGATAATCAAGAAAAACGACGGCTCTGTGGCATTCTCGCTTGAAGTAAAAGGCTACAAGAAGGGCTTCGGACTTATGGTCGGCGTTTCCGCTGACGCTGTTGCAGGCGTTTCCGTGGTATCAGTCGGCGAGGAAACCCCTGGTCTTGGTACTAATGCGGCTAAGCCTGAGTTCCTTGAAAAATTCAAGGGCATTACAGGTGCGGCTGAAATCGTAAAGAGCAATCCCGACGCTTCAAAGGGACAGGTTCAGGCGGTATCTTCCGCAACCTATTCCTCAAAGGGTGTTGCAAACGCTGTAAATCTTGCATTGGAAGCGTACAGAATATGCGGAGGTGATTTCGAGTGAGTTATATGAAGGAATTCACGAAGGGTATTATCAAGGAAAACCCCACGCTTGTTACGCTGCTTGGTATGTGTCCTACTCTTGCGATTACCACAATGGCGTCCAATGCGATTGGAATGGGCGTTGCCGCAACATTCGTGCTTATCTGCTCAAACGTTGCGATTTCACTGCTTAAAAAGGTTATCCCGAATACTGTAAGACTGCCCAGCTATATTATAGTAATCGCTGGCTTTGTTACACTGGTTCAGCTATTGTTACAGGCATTCCTACCGTCAATATACGACGCTCTGGGAATCTACTTGCCGCTTATCACGGTTAACTGTATCATTCTCGGCCGTGCGGAGATGTTCGCTTCCAAGAACAACGTTGTGGCTTCTGCGCTTGACGGTCTGGGAATGGGTATCGGCTTTACACTGGCTCTGCTGCTGGTTGGCTCTATCCGTGAGATTTTCGGCTCTGGCACCTGGTTTGGCATAAAGCTTTGCCCTGAGGCAATTGAGCCTATGACATTGTTTGTACTTCCTGCTGGCGGATTTTTTGTGCTTGGCTGTGTTATCGCACTTGTCAACAAGATTGCAAACCGTGAGCCTCCCAAGAGCCTCGGCTGTTCTGCGTGCCCCAACAGAGAGGGCTGCCCGAGTGCTGCTGACGGCGGCTGCAAGGGAACTGAAGAAGCAAAGGAGGGGAATAACTAATGGAACTTGCTAAAAGTATGATGATTATTCTCCTTACGGGTATTCTTACCGATAACTTCGTTTTGTCGAAGTTTCTGGGTATCTGCCCGTTCCTCGGAGTATCAAAGACCACATCAGGCTCGCTTGGTATGGGCTGTGCTGTAACTGCGGTAATGGTTATTGCAACGGCAGTTACATGGCCGCTGTATTACCTCTTCCTTGAGCCGATGGGACTTACCTACCTAAACACAATTCTGTTTATACTTATTATCGCAATGTTGGTTCAGCTGGTTGAAATGGTGCTGAAAAAGTTCATTCCTGCACTTTATAAGTCGCTGGGTGTGTACCTTCCGCTTATCACAACCAACTGTGCCGTGTTGGGCGTAACACTGCTCAACCTTGACAACGGCTACAACTTCCTTGAAAGCATCGTGTGCGCACTGGGCGGCGGCATAGGATTTCTGGTTGCTATGCTTATCTTTTCAGGTGTGCGTGGCAGACTTGATAAGTGCAACGTGCCCAAGGCTTTTCAGGGTGTTCCGATCACACTGGTTGCGGCGTCAATCGTTTCGCTGTCGTTCGTTGGCTTTGGCGGACTTATTGACGGTATTTTCGGAGGTGCATAATGAACATTCAGATTTTAACTATGCTTACTTCAGAGGCTGCCGCAGGTTCACCGAAAATTGATGTACTGCCCGATGTTGTGCTTCCCGTAATCATATTTGCGGCTATCGGTGCAATTGCTGGCACACTGCTTATGCTTGGCTCAAAGTTCTTTGCGGTTAAGGAAGACGAAACTGTTGCAAAGATTACAGAAGCCCTCCCTAATGCAAACTGCGGTGCGTGCGGATACGCTGGCTGTGCGGACTACGCTAAGGCAGTAGCCGCAGGAGAGGCAGAAAACAACAAATGTAAGCCCGGCGGTTCGGCGGCGGCAAAGGCAATTGCTGAGATAATGGGTCAGGAGGCGCTTGAAACCGAGCGTGAGGTTGCTTATGTCCGCTGTAACGGCTGTAAGGACGCAACCGAGGACAGATATGTATTCATCAGTACTCAGTCCTGCTCAGCAACCGAGCGTTTCTACAATGGTAAGGGAATGTGTCGTACAGGCTGTGACGGCCTGGGCGACTGTGCCGCTGTCTGCGACAACAACGCAATCTGCATTGTCAACGGCGTTGCAGTGGTTAATCCCGAAAACTGCGTTGCTTGCGGAAAGTGCGTAAAGGCTTGCCCGAACAACCTTATCGTAATGCGACCCTATAAGCAGAAGGTTGATGTTCGTTGTTCCTCAAAGGATATGGGTAAAATCGCAAAGGACGTCTGCAAGAACAGCTGTATCGGCTGTAAAATCTGCGAAAAGAAGTGTCCTGCAGGTGCGATTACCGTAACCGACAACCACGCCTCAATTGATTACTCCAAGTGTACAAACTGCGGAGTATGCGCTGCGGCTTGTCCGAGAAAGTGTATTGAAAACAAGAACGGCAAGGTTGAAACAGCTTAATAAAAACAAGCAAGCACCCCGCAAAATCGGGGTGCTTATTTTTTATATGTTGCCGTTAAGCATTCGGAAAAACTCATTTGCATAGCCGTCGGTCATACCGCTTATGCAGTCTGTGGCGAACAGCAGACGGTAATATGCCTGCTCAGCAGGGGATTTATCCACGCAGTTTCTGCGGCAGATTTCAAGGTAATTCTCGGAGAGCGCCTCGGAAAGGTCACGGTCGAAAATTTTCTCATTTTCCGTGTCAAACCGCAGAGAAGCGGCAACAATCTTGTCAAGCAGTAAATTCATAACTGCCGTTTCGGAAATCTCGTTCTTGAAAATCAGCGGCGAACGGAACGCATATCTGTTCGCAACATCACTGAGTATATCCGACAGCACAGCCGCCGGGCTGTCCTGAAGAAGCTCACGCTTGAACTCGCCGTTCATAATATCGTCATAGTTTCTGCAGAAAGTGTCAGACGCCGCATATATAAACATATTCTGAACTTTTATAATCCAGCGCTGGATAGCACGTCTGTGAGCCTTTGTCGTTGCAAAACTGCTCGCAGAGCTGAATGACTTTTCAAGTTCGTCAGCGGCATTTTCAAGAAGTTCTCTGGTCTTTTCATCTTCACAGCGTTCAAGAGCCTTTTCACTGCGAAGTTCTGAAAGCAGAGCCTCGTACGAAAGCAGTCCCTTGACTGCGGCGTCCTCGATATCGGCGGTTTTGTACGCTATGTCGTCTGCCGCCTCAAGGATAAAGGTAAGCGGATAACGCATACCAACAGCGCCCGTATTCTCAGAGATTTCTTCATACAAAGCCTGCTCGGAGGTGAAATATCCCATCTTCTTGTGGATAATATCTCCGCTTTTCTTATCGATATCAGTCGAGCAGATCGGATACTTTATAATAGTATTGAGCAGTGCATAAGTAAGGTTCATTCCTGTGCTCATATCAACAAGGCAATGAAGTCTTGAAAGAACACGAAGTCCTTGTGCATTGCCGTCGAAATTCAAGAAATCAGATTTCATCTGGTGCGTAAGCAGTTCACGCACGGGCACACCACGGTATTCAAGTCGCTTGAAATTCTCAACAAACCACTGGCGGATAGCAAATTCTCCGAAATGTCCGAACGGGGGATTGCCTATGTCGTGTACAAGTCCTGCACATTCAAGAATACTGCAGCAGTCCTCACGGATTTTATCGTTAACATCAGAACGACCCTCTGCAATAAGGCGGCGGAAAATCGTATCACCAAGAGAAACCGCAAACGAGCTTACCTCAAGCGAGTGAGTAAGTCTTGTTCTTACAAAGTCGCCTCTTGTCAGGGGATAAACCTGTGCCTTGTCCTGTAATCTTCGGAACGACGCACTGCCAATAATGCGGTGATAGTCCTTGCGGAACTCCGAGCGCACGTCATCGGGATTCTGCGAGTGAGAAGCACGCTCACGTTTTGTACACAGAAGCTGTTCCCAGTTCATAATAGTGTCCTCCGTTTCATAAGGGCGTTATTTTATCCTTTCGGGAAAATATTTTTGAAACACCCCTTGAATATTAAAAAGAACCACGTCAATAATATTTTCAACAACGAAAAGAAAGGAAGGATCTGATTATGAATTCCGTTGTTAAACGTGGAGAAATATACTACGCTGATTTAAGTCCTGTGGTAGGTTCAGAGCAAGGGGGGATACGCCCCGTGCTTATTGTTCAGAATGACGTCGGAAACAAGCATTCTCCCACAGTAATTGCCGCCGCAATCACAAGTAAGAAGGAGAAGTCAAAGCTTCCCACGCATATTTCTGTAACAGCGCAGTCCTGCGGTCTTGCAAAGGATTCCGTCGTGCTGTTGGAGCAGGTACGTACATTGGATAAACGCCGCCTTAAGGAGCGTATGGGTGAACTCGACAGCACCTCAATGTCGCAGGTGAATGACGCTCTTCAGGTGAGCCTTGGCCTGTAATATCGGGGCAAAGGCTTGCCGTTGCACCTCAGCCTTTGCGCACATAGAAGAACAAAGCCCATTGTGCTGCCGCAAGCAAAGCTATAAGCAGCACAATGATGACCTGTGCAACACCCCATTCAGGCATACACACACAGACCACCACCAGAGCCAGCGTCAGGATAATTGCCGTTTTTAAAAAGGACTTAGCCTCTTTCATTCTGAATTCTCCAAGCGGTGAGGGTGTTCTTCATAAGCATAGCGATTGTCATAGGGCCAACTCCGCCGGGAACGGGTGTAATCCAGCCAGCCTTTTCGCTTACTTCGTCAAACTTCACGTCGCCGCACAGCTTGCCATTGTCAAGACGGTTGATTCCTACGTCGATAACCACTGCGCCGTCCTTTACCATATCAGCTGTCACGAAGTTGGGTCTGCCCACTGCCGCAATGAGAATATCGGCTCTGCGGCAGACCTCAGCGAGGTCTTTAGTACGGCTGTGGCAGATGGTAACAGTGCCGTTTTCGTGGAGCAGCAGCATAGCCATAGGCTTACCTACGATATTTGAGCGACCGAGCACTACGCACTCCTTACCCTCAACGGAAACACCTGTACTGTGAATAAGCTCCATACAGCCCGCAGGTGTGCAGGGGAGAAACGCATAGTTGCCAATCATAATCTTACCCACGTTCTGCTCGTGGAAAGCGTCAACGTCCTTAATCGGGGAAATACGCTCGATAACCTTCTTTTCGTCAAGGTGCTTGGGAAGGGGCAGCTGAACGAGAATGCCGTTTACATTCTTGTCGTTGTTGAGGGTGTCAACCAGTTCAAGCAGCTGTTCCTCGGTAGTTTCAGCAGGCAGTGCATACTCATAGCTCTTGAATCCGCAGAATTCGCAGGCCTTTTTCTTGTTGTTTACATACACTCTTGATGCAGGGTCGTCGCCGACGATTACAACCGCAAGACCTACTTCGAGTCCGTCACGCTCAACCTCTGCTCTTACTTCTTCCTTTACCTTTGCGGAAATTGCCTTTCCATCAATTATCTGTGCCATTTTCATTCTCCTTTTCATTGTTGTCATTTTCGTCATCTATATCGGTGACATCTGTGTTTTCAGTTTTTTCAGTTTGGTCAGCTTGGTCAGCATGGTCAGCTTGGTCAGCTTCGTCAGATGTATTGCCTGCACCAGCTTTCTTGGCGGCTTTTTTAGCCCTTTTCTTTTCAAGGTATTTTTCCTGTTCAAGGCGGTCCTTTTCAAGCAGTGCCTTTGAAGCGTCTGTGTTGACGTACAAGGTCCAGCCCTTTTTCTTTGCCATAATCTTGAATACAACAAACAGGATAACCGCAATAACGCACGATACAGCCGCAATAAGCTGTGACACTCTGAAATCTCCTGCCATAAGGCTGTCTGTACGCAGTCCCTCAACGAAGAAGCGTTCAAGTCCATACCACGCCGCATAAAGCAGTGCGATTTCGCCGTCAAAGGTACGCAGCTTCTTTGAGTAGAAATGGAGCAGTACAAAGCCAAGCACACACCACACGCTCTCGTACAGGAAGCACGGGTGAACATACACCTTGTCGCCCATTTCTTCCGCAATGCGTGTGCCTGTCATAGCGAAAAGCCAGTCCTTGTCGCACGCCTCGCCGTAAGCCTCCTGATTGATGAAGTTTCCCCAGCGGCCAATACCCTGACCGATAAGAAAACCAAGCGACGCAATATCAACCATAGCGGTAAACTTCACTCTGCGGATTTTGCAGAACAACAGACCAATCAGCACTGCGCCGATTATTCCGCCGTAAATCGCTATACCGCCATCGTGGATAGTGGTGAACGTTGTTACGAAGTTGTATTTCGTTGTGGATTCGGGATCAAGCGTTGTGAATACGCAGTAGTAAATTCTCGCACATAGAAATCCGCCTACTGTTGCCGCAAAGATAACGTCAAAGGCTCTGTCCTTGACTATGCCGAAATCCTTATCCATACGGTGCATTGCATACATATACGCAAGCACAAGCCCCACGGCGATAAGCACACCGTACCAGTAGATTGACAATCCGAATAAGCTGAATCCCCGTGAATAGGTTATTCTTGTTCCTTCAAAAAGGTTCGGGAATTCAACGATAATCTTTTCCGTTACCGTTGAAATATCCGCTAAAAGCATTGAACTCATATTTTTTATTCCTCTTCAGTAATTATTGACAGACACACGTTTTCCTCGTCGAATGACATCAGCCGTTCAAGAGTTTTGTCGTAGCTTGCATTAGCGGCAGTATCAATCACGGCAAACGGCGAAACGTTTTCCAGTGCCGCTTCGGAGAGCGTATCTGCAACCGAGCCTACGTTGTTGAAGTCACGCACAAGCGAGCCATAAGACGAGCGTTTCAGGCAGTTGAAGTCCTCCTTTGAGAACGGGTCAGCCTTGAACGCACGGATTTCCTTCTGCATTTCCTCCAGTACGAGGTCGGGGTTGTCGCTTTCTCCACGTACAAACGGGAAGAAGTGACCCAATCCGCTTGAAACTCCGTTGCCGAATTCCTCGTTGATAACGCCCTTTTCACGCATTCTTTCAAAGAACTCCGAGGAAGTGCCGAACATCAGTTCAAACATAATATCGTAGTGGATATAATCCTCAATTTTTGCAAGTCCTGATTTTGCCTCACGCTTGAAGCCAGCCTCAAAAATCGGCTTTGAAATGGGCATTGCAAGCTCAATACGTTTCTGTGCGACTGCGTAAGGCTCGTTGATTGCCCCACGCTTAACATCAACAGCCTTGCTCTTGTTAAGCATTCTTTCACAGGTTTCGATTACCACATCGGGGTTGAAGTTACCCGAAACGCACACGAACATATTCGAGGGATTGTAGAACGCATTGTAGCAGTCGTACAGAGTTTTATCGGTAATTTCTGCAATGCTCTCCACAGTGCCGGCAATATCGTTTCTTACAGGATTTTCGTGATACATACCCGAAAGCAGATTTGTGAATACACGCCAGTTCGGGTTGTCGCTGTACATTGTAATTTCCTGCCCGATTATGCCACGCTCTTTTTCAACGTTTTCGGGGGTGAAATACGGGTCGTTTACAAACCCGAGGAGTATTTCAAGGTTCTTCTGAAAATTGTTTGTACAGCTGAAATAGTACTGCGTGTAGTCAAAGCTTGTTCCTGCGTTGCAGTATGCGCCTGTCTGTGCAAACTGCGAGAAAGCGTCCTTTTCTTCGCTCTCGAACAGCTTGTGCTCGAGATAGTGCGCTGTTCCATCAGGGACTCTGATAAACTCTCCGTCATTTACGGAAAAACCGTTGTCCTGAGAGCCAAATCGAGCGGTAAAATGCGCCGAAGCCGAGGAATAGCCCTCCATCGGCAGCATATAAACTACCATTCCGCTGCTTGTTACATACTTCAGGCAGGTTTCTTTTATCACATCGTTATAAATTTTTTCAATCATTGTCTGCCTCCTCGCCTGAAAGGGTATAAACAGTATCGAGTGTATACATACGTGCCGCCGCCTGAATACGCTCGGGGGTAACTGCCTCTATCACCTTTGCGTACTCCTCTGGGGTGTAGATTTCTTCATCTGTAATCTGACTGAGATACCACGAAGTCATTGCGCTTGCGTTGTCTGCGATAGCGGCAAGGCGGTCGCACGTTTCAAGCTTTGCGGTGCGCAGTTCTTCCTCGGTGACGCCGTTTTCACAGATGTCACGCAGTTCAGCGATGATTGCGTCCTCACAGCGCTTAATGTCTGCTGGTTCAACGCCCGCATAAGCCGTAAGGGTACGCTTGTATTTGTTGGAAATGCTTGCGCAGTAGTAGCACAGCGACTGCTTTTCACGGATATTCCCGAAAAAGCGTGATGTAGTCATACCGCCGAGAATTGTAGACAGCAGCGCACGAGCAACTCTGTCCTCGCAGAGGGGCGCTTTGAACACCATACGGATAATCGCCTGCTGCATATTTATGGTATCGCTTACGTATTCGGGCTGTGCCTTAAGCGGAGAAACCGCAGTTGTAAGCGTGCAGATGTCGTGACGGGGTATTTCAGCAAATATTTCGGAGAAAATACGCTTAGCGTCAGCGAAATCACTGCAGCCGGCGGCGAATATCTCAATATGCGAGGTTTCAAGAATTTTACGGTAAGCCGCATACGCCGACTGAGCGGTAACCATTTCTGCCTGTTCTCTTGTGCCGAGTGCAGAAAGCTCAAGCGGTTCGCCACGGTAGGCGGTCTTATTTGCCTGTCGTGCGGCGTAGTTCGCTTTTTCGTTGATTACGCTGTCGATAGTGTCTATAAGTTCGGACTTCATAAGGGATACTACCTGCTCGTCAAATGCGCCGTTCTTCACATTCGGGAACAGCAGACACTGACGGATAATATCGCACATTTCCGCCTCTAGGTTTTCGCCGTCAAGCGCATAGCGGTTGTCCAGCACAGAGGCGCTGATGTAAGTGCATCTCTGCTCCCAGCTGGAGAAAATCGTATTAGACGACAGCGAGGCGTTATACAGATTAAAGAGGTTTTTCGATAAATCCTTATAATGCGGATATTTCTCACAACTGTCTGTAAGCACATAGGAGGCCACAGAGTAATCCGCACGGGATGTTTCGTCAAAATCCGTGTAGAAATGCACGGTTATCTGATTTGCTTTAAATCGCTTGTCAGTGATAGTGTTGAAGAAAACACCCTCACAAAGTTCAAATCTCTTAAACATTAAAATCAATCCTCTTTAATAAAGTAAGTGCTTCGGCAGTGTTGTTCTGCCTTACATATTCAAACAATATTATAATTATACCACATTCACAATAATATTTCCATACCTTTTTCAAAAAAAGTATATTTAATGTATATAGACTTATCGGGGCAAAAAAAATGAGCCCACGCAGGCTCGGAAATGAAATTATAATTATGTGTAGAACAAAAGAAAGGAGACAACTAAACAAACA
>JAZQBH010000332.1:0-32386 GCA_045545655.1 Oscillospiraceae bacterium | reverse complement strand
AATTTCCTCTGCGCCGACTTCCTTATATCCGCCGCCTGGGAAAACTGAATTAGCGATAAGCGGCAGCATTTCCTCGGTTACGCCCACTTCACGCAGAGTTGTGGGAATACCCAGCTCCTTGATGAAGTCTGCCAGCTTTTCGATACCTGCAAGCGCCGCCTCGTCTTTGCTCATAGAGTCTGTGTCAACGCCCCAGATATTCTTTGCAAAACGCACGAACTTGTCAATACCGTACTTGTAGATATACTTGTAGTATGGGATACACACAATAGCAAGACCAACGCCGTGTGCGCAGTCGGTGTAAGCGCCTACCTGATGCTCGATATCGTGAACTTCCCAGTCCTGTGTTTTGGAAAGACCAGTAATCTTGTTGAGTGCAACCGTTGCAGACCACATAATGTTACTGCGTGCCTCATAGTCCTCGGGATTGATGAGCGCCTTTCTTGCGGAGTTGATAACGGATTTATACACACCCTCGATGATGTAGTCGGTTGTGTTGTCGTCCTCGCCGCTGAAATACTGCTCCATAAGGTGCTGAAGAATGTCGAAAATACCGCTTACCATCTGGTACTTCGGCACGGAGTAGGTGTATTCGGGGTTAAGAATGGAGAACTTGGGGAACACTTCAGGCGGGAACGAGCCGCCGGTCTTAATCATCTGCTCCTCATTGGTGATTACCGAATTGCCGTTCATTTCGGACGCTGTACCTACCATAGTGAGTATGCAAGACACAGGTACAGCTTTGTTGGAGAGCGGCTCTCCGTTCATCCAGTAACGCTCCCACGGGTCGCCCTCGCAGTATGCCGAAGCGGAAATTGCCTTGGCGCAGTCCACAACCGAACCGCCGCCCACCGCAAGAATAAGGTCTACGTTGTTCTCACGGACAAGTCTTGCACCCTCAAGCACCTGTGTGTAGGTAGGGTTGGGCTTGATTCCCTCAAGCTCGACTACCTTCTTGCCGCACTTGCTGAGGATTTCAACAACCTTGTCGTAAAGACCTATTCTCTTGATTGCACCCTTGCCGTAAACGAGCAATACGGTTTCGCCGTAGTTTGCAAGCTCAGGGGCGAGGTTGTCAAGAGCGGTTCTGCCGAAATAAATCTTCGTGGGGTTGTAAAACGTGAAATCGAAAATCATAGGTGTACCTCCGTAGTTTAATTTTTAAATATTATACCACACTTTGTTTCAAAAAGCAATATCTGTGAAAAGAAAAACAAGGGGCTTTCCAATTGTTGATTTTTCTGTCGGATTATGCTATAATTATTCCATACTTAACTATTACCGCAATCACCACAAGGAGATAAACTATGAGAAAATTCTACATATTAGATATGGACGGCACTCTGTGCGACAGTATGGGCTACTGGCGTGCCGAGTCACAGCACATCACCGACTTCAACGACCGTGACAAGGTTGAGCCGATTTACGACAAGATGCGTGAACACTATTTAAATGATGTCTGCCTTAAAGAGGGCGCAGTGGAGTTTCTCGAAAAGGCGAAGGCGGCTGGAATCAAAATGTGCATTGCCACGGGCACCCGTCGGGATATAGCACAGCCGTTTCTCGACAGAACAGGGCTTATGGACTATATGGAATTTTACATAGACTGCTATGATGTTGCCGCATTCAAAACCGACCCTGCCATCTACTTTGCGGCGGCAGAGCGGCTTGGTGCAGACGTGGAGGACTGCATAGTTTTCGAGGACTCGGAATACTGTGCCGTAACCGCGCATAACGCTGGCTTCTGCGTGGTTGGCGTGTACGACAAGGTGACCGCAACCGAGGGAAATGTCGAGCGAATTGCCGACAGATTTATCAAAGACTGGCGTGAAATTGAACAAATTTTTGTCTGATAAGACTTTTTTTGCACTATTTCGTAAAAAACCCCTTGACATTTGAGCAGTTTTATAATATAATTAGGGTGTTGGAATTATTTGTTCCGCAAATCGTTTTCAGACTGGCGCTTTATGTGCCGCAGTAATAAGGAGAAAAATTATGAGATACGAAATCAAAGGCGAACCGTTGCCCGTCCTCGTGACTTATCTTGACGCTAACGAGTCCATCAACTGTGAAAAGGGTGCTATGAGCTGGATGACTCCCAATATGGAGATGTCCACAAGCACTGGCGGCTTTGGCAAGGCACTCGGCAAGATGTTCTCGGGAGAGTCCATTTTCCAGAATACATACACCGCTAAGAACGGTCAGGGTATGATTGCGTTTGCGTCTGGTCTGCCTGGTTCTATTCTTACATTCGATATCAGCCAGGGTGCAATGCTCGTTCAGAAGGGCGGCTACTTTGCATCCCAGCCTACTGTTGAGCTTTCCATCGGCTTCCAGAAGAAGCTTGGTGCAGGTTTCTTCGGCGGTGAAGGCTTCATTATGCAGAAGCTGACTGGTCAGGGTCTTGCCTGGGTTGAAATCGACGGTAGTGTTATGGAATACGACCTCAAGCCCGGTGAGCAGCTTATCATCGACACAGGTTACCTCGCAGCAATGAGCGCAACCTGCTCTATGGATATCACATCTGTAAAGGGAATCGGCAACGCACTGTTCGGCGGCGAGGGTCTGTTCAACACAGTAGTTACTGGTCCTGGTAAGGTTTATATCCAGACAATGCCTAAGGCTCAGCTTGCCGCTGCTCTTATGGTTAACACTGGCAGATAATAGGTAATTTGCATTTAGTTGATGCACAACAACAGCCCCTGTTCTGTTGGATAGGGGCTTAAATTTTAGTCTGAGTTTGAGCGGTTTTTAGACAAAGTCGCTCTGAAATAAGTCAAAACAGAGAGGATAAGATTATGGAAAAGAAAAAACAGAACAAGCTGTTCAGCATTTTTTTGGGTGTGATTATTATAGTAGTAGCGGCACTTGCGGCAATTAAGCTTTTAAATCAGGTTAAGCCTGAGGTGTCGATTGACGGGCAGACCCTTGTGGTGGGTATGACAGTGCAGGAGCTGACAGAGGCTGGCTTTTCGGTAGGTATTAAAATGAGCGGCAGCGGCGGACTTAATCTGGACGCACAGCCGCAGGTGCCCGGAGAGAAATACAGCTCTACGCCCTATTACATTTTTAAAGACGGCAAATATACCAACGTTAGTTTCAGTGTTTACAACAGAAATGTAAATTCCTGTGATTTTAAGGACAGCAGAATTTATTCATTTTCTTTCAGCTCACGATTTAATTTCTCTGGCACCGAAGTGCTTGTAAACGGAATTGATGTTGGCGGTATGGATAAGGAAGAGGCTTTGAATGCCTTTAAAAAGCTGGGTGTAAAGTTTGATGGCGACGACACAGAAGAGTTCTTGGACGGCACTTCAGGCTTTATTATCGGAAAATCAGGCAACTATTCCTTTGAACTGGAAACCGACGACGCTAAAAAGACAATCGCAAGTATCAGAGCAAAGAACAGAGTATAAACAGCAAAAGAGCAATGATGTCATAAATACTATAAAAACTGCCGCCGTATCAACCGAGATACGGCGGCATTGCAAAAACAGACTGCATTTAAAAAATCAAATAAACCAAAATCCGCCCTTTTCAGAGCGGATTTTATATATACATTATAAATATATATTTACTCGATGTCGTTTTCCTTGTTCTGCATTTTCTCGGCATAGCTTTTCGGCGAACAGCCGAAGTGCTTTTTGAAAACACGAGAGAAGTAAAGCGGCTCAGAAAATCCGCACATATACGAAATCTGAGAAATATTCTGCTCTACGCCGTGCGTTGAACAAAGTAGTTTTTCAGCCATCTGCATACGCAGACTTACAAGGTAATTGTGCGGAGTTATGCCCATTTCGCTTTTGAACAGCTTTCGCAGATAATCATAGCTGAATGGAATGGTTTTGAGGAATTCGTCAAGCTGATAATCGCAGTTGTTGAAGTTTTCCATTATGTCACTGCGGATAAGTCCCACAACATTGCGAAGCGGCTTTTCGTTGCGGAAGGCTATAACGTAATTCACGATAAGGTTTCCGAAAGCGTCCACGATAAGCTGGCGGTTTTCCATTTCGCTGTTGAAGTAAAAGCAGGCGTCGGAAAAGGCACGAAGAATGTGCTTGTCGCTGTCGTCGGTTACTACCACAGGCTCTTTGAAGTGAAGCATAGCGTCGCTGATGTTTGCGTGGATATTCGTAAATCCCTTTTCGCTTTCGTTGCGGTGCGGAATGTTCGGGGGGATGATTACGATGTCCCCCTCGGTGTAGCTAAGCGAATCCTTGCCGAAGGAAAACCTGCCCTCGCCGCCTGTGCAGTACACAAGCTCCCAGTCAGAGTGGGAATGGGTGTGGGTGGATAATGTAATCAGATTTTTTCCTATGTATGAAATGTTATTCATAAAAGCTCTCCTTTTCGGCTGGATTTCAGACGGCAGACGCCGCAGCCTGTTTCAACCATATTCCGCCTTGAACGGCAGAAGCGTGTTACTTATAATATCAAACTATTTCCGCTGAAACAGACGGATAAAAACACACGGATTATCACCATTTTTTTACACGGGTTATTTCCTAAAAACCACTATAAAATTTTGTGAATAATAAACAATCTTTGAGAAATATGGTTGAAATACAGCATTTTATATGATATACTTATACTAACACTGAAAACGTTTTCTGGTGCTTGCATAAGGATTACCTGAAGTAGTCCAGCAGAGCGTTCACTTCGCTTTCAGTAAGCAGCTTGCTCCATTCGGTGCGGGTATCCGGTTTTGTCGGATATTCTCCGAAACGTGCAGTGCGGTCACGGTGGGTATTGCCCCACTTGTTGAAACCGACTGCCGCAATGTGAGCGTCCATTTCACAGTTGATGAACGAGGTTTTGCCGTAATCCCTCCAGGGGCGTGCGAGGAAGATTGAACCATCCTCTACTCCGTCCTCACAGGTAAGGCGGCAGTTGTTGAACACAATTCCGATTTCCTGTTCTTCAGCGTGAGAGGGTGCCGCAACATAACCGTGACCTCTTGCGTCGTTCAGTGAACGGATTTCGCAGTCGTCGAACAGGGTGTTACCACAGCCGAAAATGAAATCAACCGTTCCTGCTACAAGGCAGCGTCTGAAAATCTGCTTCTGTTCGCCTGACGAGCGGAGGGAGTCAAGCAGAAAACCTTCGTAGCGCTTGATTAAATCATCGGGCAGAGGGCCGCAGAAGATAGTGTCCTGTGTTGAGATGAAAGAGCAGTCTTCAGCGAGAAAGCTGTCAGCGCAGACGCTGAGGGCAACCTCCTGACCGAGAACCTCGGGGCGGCGGGCGTCATTCTCGATTGTGAGATTGCGCAGTGTTACACGAGGGGCGGTAACTGCAATGGTGTAGGTGCGGAAGGTGTTGAACTCACGTCCGTCGGGTGCGATTTTCTTGGCGTAGTCGCCGTTCACGATAACGGTTTTGCCAGCACCGCAGCCAACGATTTCAACATCAGGCACGTTGATTTCCGCTTTTGCACGGAATATGCCCTCTGGAAGGACAAGACGTGTGCCGGATGTAATGCCGCTGAGGGCTTTTTCAAGATTGTCGCTTGGGGAAATATGGATTTCTTTCATAATAAATTCCTTTCAGTGCCGATTTTGATATATTTTGTCCTATTTATTATATATTTTGCGGCTCTGCTTTTCAAGGACTTCGACGCAAATTTGTGCAAATACAACAAAAAAACATCTTAAAGTTTATTGAATATGCGAATATACAACATTTTTTCTGCATCGTTTTAGTGCATATATATCCGAATTGTCCATAAAATCTCCGAAATAGGAATTGCAATTATAGGGGTGTTTCGGATAAAATAGAATAATAGTGCGGCGAAAACTATGAGCTTTTTGTGTCCGTTTGGTGAACGGGCCGCAAAGGTCTGCTGAAAGCCGTGCGATACATAGGCGATTGATATTTGGGAATTTGAATGAACAAGAGTATTACATTCGGTCAATACAGAGCTGTTGACCTAACAATAATGACGGTGCTTACTGTGGTGGCTGAGGCGATTGTTTCGCTGGCGGCATCAAAGTGGTTTCCGTACGAACTGTACTCGCTCAGCCCGATGGTGGCTATGGTGTGTATAGTTATGATGAGATGGGGCGTATGGGCGGTTATCCCGACGGTGCTTTCAGGAGCGGCGTTCTGCTTAGTGATAGGTGCAACCCCCGAACAGTTCGTCATCTACTGCGCAGGCAACTGCGGTGCCTTGATTGCTTTGATACTTTTTAAAGCGGTCGGCAAAGAAAAGGTAAGAGCGAAAGCACTTATGACTGCGGTTTTTGCTCTGACTGCTTTTGCAGGAACAATCTGCGGGCGGTGGGCGGTTGCCCTGCTGCTTGGCTGGGAAATAAATTCGATAATCAGTTTTTTCCTTGCAGACTGTCTTTCGCTGGTTTTTGCAGTGGGAGTAACTCAACTGGCGAGAAGGATTGACGGATTGTTTGAAGACCAGAAAGCGTATCTTATAAGAACTGACGAGGAACGTCAGAAGGAACGCAAAACTGAGTCTGATTATTACGACTAAACGCATTTTTAAAAATATACTTTCAGGAGGTTTCAAAGATGCAAGTTAGTGATTACTTGGTTTTCGATGCCGAAACCGGCACCTATGTCGAAAACCCCGAACAAATCGTTCGTGATGATGTCGAAAAACATCATTGGCTGAACGTGTTCAGAACAGTACTGAAGGACTGGCGTTTGTACTTGATGCTTGTGCCTATGATTTTGGTATTCTTGTTCTGGCGTTATTTCCCGATGTACGAGCTGTTGGCCTGCTTCAAGGTTGATGACCCCGTACTTGAGGTAGCAGAGCAGAATTATGCAGGCTTCTCATATTTCAGATCTTTGATTATGGGTGGAAACCAGTTCTCTGCAGACTTCTGGAGAGCTTTCAGAAACACATTCCTGCTTAGCTTCTACGGTCTGTTATTCGGCTTCCCCACTCCTATTCTTGTTGCGTTGTTCTTCAACGAAATCCAGTCGAATATCCTGCGTAGCATATTGCAGGTTGCTACATATCTCCCGAAGTTTATGTCAACGGTTGTAATGACATCTCTTATTGCGATGCTCGTTAAGACCGGTTCTGAGTCCGCTGGTACTGAAATCGGTATCCTTTCTCAGATGCTCAGCAATATCGGCCTGATTTCTCCTGAGGTTGCTGAACTTGGTCTGCTTCGTGATCCCGCTTACTTCAGAGCGATTTATCAGATAAGTGGTATCTGGGAAGGCGCAGGCTACGATAGTATCGTATTCTTTGCAGCTATTATCGCTATTTCTCCCACAAGCTATGAGGCAGCACAGATTGACGGTGCTGGCAAGATGGCTCAGATGAGATACGTTGTTATTCCGAGTATCCTTTCTACAATTGTAATTATGCTTATTACAAGAATTGGTTCGCTGCTTAATGTCGGCTACGAAAAGGTCCTCCTGCTTTATCAGGCTGAAACCTACGTAACAGCAGACGTTGTATCGACCTTTGCACAGAGAAACGGTATCGAAAACGGAAACAAGGGTATTGCTTCCGCGGCAGAAATGATGAATAACGTTATCGGTATGCTGCTCGTAATCGGTGCAAACACCGTTGCGAAGAAGGCATCGAACGTATCACTCTACTAATTAAGAAATCAGAGGGTTGTTATGAAAAGAAAACTTGAAATTTCTGAGCTTATCTTTAAAATCATAAGCTACACACTGCTGATAGCATTCGCTATTGCTTGTATGTATCCTTTTATTTACACCATCTCTGCTTCTATCAGTGGCGCAGATGCTGTAAAGCTCAGCAAGGTTGTATTGCTGCCTAAGGATATCCAGTTTGTTGCATTCTCCGAAATGATTAACGATAACTCTTTCTGGAATGCGTATGCAAACACATTGTTCCTTACATTCTACGGAACGATCTTTGAAATGTTGATTTCGATTTTCGGTGCGTATGCACTTTCCAAAAAGCGTTTGCTTTTCCGCAAGGGCTTCAACTTCTTCCTTGTATTCACAATGTGGTTCGCAGCAGGTCTTGTACCTCAGTACCTGAACTACCTGGCTACAAAGAGAATTTTCGAGAGCATAGGAATTACAGACGTTAAGTGGCTTGTTGTTGTTGCGATGGGTATGTCCGCTATGAACATCATCCTTCTGAGAAACTCCTTCGAAGGCGTTCCTTCAGAAATTGAAGAAGCGGCTATCGTCGATGGCGCTACCGAAATGCAGGTACTCTGGAAGGTTTACATTCCTATGAGTAAGTCTATTATTGCAACAGTTGCTCTGTTCTTCGGTATCTCCCGTTGGAACGGTTACTACTGGGCAAGACAGATGATTCCTGCACAGTCTTATCAGCAGCCTCTGATGGTTTACATCAGACTTATGCTGGAGGAATTCCAGGACCCCGAGCGTCAGGTTGTAAGAGACGACTATGCACCTGACTCAATGATCTACTCGTTGATTATCTGCTCGGTTATTCCGATTCTTGTCATTTACCCCTTCATTCAGAAGTACTTCGCTAAGGGCGTTAACGTCGGCGGCGTCAAGGAGTAATGACACTTTTAACCTGATGTCGGCCGCTAAGGTGCGGTTGATATATAACGAATTAGGCAATATAGCCTACAAACATTCCTAAAGGAGGAAAAAAATGAGAAAGACTAAACTTGCTGCTTCACTTTTGGCAGTTTCGCTCGCAGCAACTACACTTCTTACTGGTTGTGACAAGAACCCTGCATCTTCAGGTTCTAACTCCGGCACAACACCCGGCACCAGCAACAGTGGATCAGATTCAAGCGGAACAACAGTAGAAACCCCTGCACTTGAGCTTACATACGCAGGTGGCACAGAGCTTCGTATGGCTACTGGTTATAACAGTGCTGATACAGGTATGTTCTTCAGCGCAAAGATCGCTGGCGAAGGTGTTACTCTTGCTGACGGCAAGACCTACAACACTGGTGACCTTAAGCCTACATGGGTAGAGGTTCAGAACAAGCTCAACGTTAAGTTCACTGATATGTATCAGGGTAACTCTTCTCAGAACGAGTTCAACCACCACAAGGAAAAGCTCAACGAAGTTGATATGGTTTCCGGTACAGTTGCACTTCTTACTGAGTATGGTAAGATCGGCGAGATCGTTAACCTCACAAACTACCTCGATGCAATGCCTAACTTCAAGGCTTACCTCGAAGCTAACCCCATCGTTCGTCTGTCCATTACAGGTTCTGTAACAAACGACGCTTCCAAGGGCGCTATCTACTTCAGCCCTTACTTCGATGGTGTTAACGATATCGAAAAGATGCCTCTTATGAGAACTGACTGGGTTGAGAAGCTCCTCAACGGCGAAGGCAAGTTCGAGGCTGCTGCTTCCGGCACAACTGCAACACCTGTTTACAAGCCCTACATGCCTACAACCGGCACTGTTTCTGTAACAGTTGTTAAGAAGGATGGTTCCGGCACAGAGGAAATCACTAAGGACTACAGCAAGTACGGCAACATCATCGAGAAGATGAACGCTTCTATGAGCGGTGTTGAGGCTGTTAATATGCTTCGTGATTACATCGACGCTACATACGGCGGCTACTACGGTACAAACCGTGCTGATCTCTTCATCGGTCAGAACGCTGCTTGGGACGCTGACGAGCTCGTAGCTCTTCTCCGTTGCGTATGCGCAAATTCTCAGACACTTAATGGCACTGACACTATCAACGGCCTCTTCTCTCGTGAGGAAGGCAACCACGCTAGACGTGCAGATGTTTATCGTCTCGCAGGTGTTCTCTTCGGCGCACGTGGTATGGAGTCCCGTCAGGAATGGCTCTACATCGGTTCTGATGGTAAGCTCGTAGACGCTCGTACTCAGGATGCTACTTATGAAGCACTCGAGAGAATGAACGCTATGGCTCAGGAAGGTCTTATTGCTAAGGACTTCCTCGCTTCTAACGCAGATGGTAAGACTGAAACATACCTCAAGAACGACAACGGCTTTATGCACTATGACTACAACCAGACACAGACCGTTTACAACGAGTCTGGTGCTCTCCAGGAAGGCGAGAAGTACATGGCTGTTATGGTCCCTGTTGCTAAGTGGGATGACGGCGATGCTACTACACCTGATTACATGAGATTTACAGAGTCCTGGCGTTCTGTTAAGACAGACGGTTGGGGTATCTCCATGGCTGGTGTTGGTCTTACTGAAGATAAGAAGGTAACAACACAGGCTGAAATCGATGCTCTTCCTGACAAGCTCAAGGCTTGCCTCAAGATCATTGACTACGCTTACTCCGCTGAGGGTCAGGTTCTTATGTCCTACGGTCCTGCAGCATTCAGAGGCACAGAAACATTCAACTTCAACGGTGAAGAGTGGCCTGTAATTGCTGATGCTACACGTACTGAGCTTTGGGATAAGGCAAAGGGTAACTACACCAACTACGCTCGTCAGTACCTCGGTTCTACACTTAGCTTCGCTAAGAGCCAGGCATTTGAGTACCAGTGCACAACTGCAGTTGGTAGAGAGGGTGCAGGTTACATCTCTAAGGCTATCGCACTCGGCACAATCAAGCATCCTATGCTTTCTATCGAGAGCAATCCTTGGTGGACATCTATGCCTACCGTACTCCCTGTAGACGCTGAAGACCAGACACAGATCAATACATTCGTAGAGCTCGGTGTTGACAAGTTCTCCGCTACAAAGGGTAAGGGCGCTAACATCTACACAGACCTCATCATCAACGGCTATGCTAGCGACTTCGTTCCTGGTGCAAACCGTGCAGAGGTTATCAACACAATCAAGACTACTTGGAAGGCTGATGCTGCTCTCGCACTCCGTGAGAAGGCATGGCAGAGACTCGTTAAGTTCTACGAAAGCCTCAACGCTTAATTGCGGTCTGGGATTTTGTGAACTGACTAACACAGGAACAGCATAGTGCGAAAGCCCTGTGCTGTTCTAAAAATCCACGTTATGTTTATAAAGGGGGAGTAACCCTCCCCCTTAATACATAAAAGGAAGGGCCTTATGTATAAAAAACAAATGAAATTCCAGAAGATTTTATGTCTTCTTGTACTATTCTCATGCGCATTGGTCTTTGTATATTCCCTCGGATTTATGACCGATATCTATGACAGTTTGTACTATGCTTACACACCGGGTTACCTTGAAGAAGGTATGAATATCGATGATATTCCTGATGAAGAATTGTCATGGTACGGTATTGAAGTAAGAGGCGCAACTATTTATTATGATATGCAGGACTTCAACTCGAAGTTTACAGTTATATCAATCGTAATGATTGTTGTTTCTCTGTTATTGTTCGTTTCGAACACACATTCTCGCAGAAAGTATTATGTGGGCAACTTTGTTGCTGTTTTAATTGTTTCTGCTTGTAACATTGCAAGCGTTGTATGGCTTATGCCTCAGATAATGGCATTCAAGAAGCAGTATCTCGAAGAAGTGGATTTTGATATGCTTAAGACATATACAGAATCTCCTATCGGTCAGGCTGCACGTTATACAGAATCTACCTTCTGGTTTGATGTTTCTTATTTCGTGTTCGGCTTTGTAATCCTTATGGTTGTGCTTCTTATTGCTAATCTTATTTTGAAAGTAATTCTGATGAATGCAGAGAAGCGTGCGATTGGAACTAGGAAGGGAGTGGGCGCATGACTTTAAATAATGATGCTCTTATTAAAAAGGACAGACTGCGTTTTACAAAAAACAAGCTCTCTGCTAACCTTACCTATTTCGCAATTGTATTCGATTGCCTGTATTACATCAGTATATATAGCTCTGATGTAGGAAACTACTACTACAAGTGGTTGATCGGTATTTCGGTTGTTTACAACCTTCTTTTCTTGCTGTTTGCGTTCCTCGCTTCTGAGGGTGTTAAGCAGTATAGTATGGGTTATTCTTATTTCCTGATGATACTTGGTTTAGGTCAGGTTGCAAGAATATTCATTATCCCGATGAAGGCTGTTACAGGCACTCCTCTCGACGGAAAAACTGTTGAGAACCTGACCGAAGCACCTATGAGCAGCGGACAGTTCATCTACGTTGTTTGTCTACTGGTTGCATCTGCGGCAATGTGCATTCTTGCTGGTGTTATCGGCGTGATTAAATCCGCAACACTTAAGGCACACGTTGCTGAAGTTGAAAAAAGAAATAAATAAAGGGAGCAAGTCATGAGTGATTTAAAATTACAGCATCTGGACAAAATTTATGATAACAAGGTTCAGGCAGTTTATGACTTCAACCTTGACATCAAACACGGAGAGTTCATAGTTCTCGTTGGTCCTTCGGGATGCGGCAAGTCCACAACACTCCGTATGGTCGCAGGTCTTGAGGATATCTCAGCGGGTAACCTTATCATCGATGGTAAGGATGTTACCAAGATGCCTCCTAAAGACCGTGACATTGCGATGGTTTTCCAGAACTACGCACTTTATGGTCACATGACTATTTATGAGAACATGGCGTTCTCACTTATGCTCCGTAAGGAGAATAAGAACGAAATTCACCAGAAGGTTCTGGCTGCTGCTGAAATTCTTGGTCTTACAGACCAGCTGAACAAGAAGCCCAACCAGCTTTCGGGTGGTCAGCGTCAGAGAGTTGCGATGGGTCGTGCGATCGTTCGTACACCTAAGGTATTCCTCTTCGACGAACCTCTTTCTAACCTTGACGCTAAGCTGCGTGGTGCTACAAGACGTGAGATTATGCTGCTTCACAAGAGACTGAAGGCAACAATGATCTACGTAACGCACGACCAGACAGAGGCTTTGACACTTGCAGACAGAATTGTTTGCATGTCAATGGGTCACGTTCAGCAGATAGGTACTCCTCTTGAGCTTTACGATACTCCTGCAAACCTGTTTGTTGCAAGCTTTATCGGTCTGCCGCCTATGAACTTCTTTGATGTTGAAATCAAGAATGGTCAGGCAATCTGCAAGGACTTTGCAATTGACCTTTCCGCAGACGAAAAGGCTATGCTCGCAAGATATGAGGACAGAACAGTTGTTCTCGGCGTAAGACCCGAAAACGTTGTTCAGGGCGGAAACATTATCGTTGATGTATACTCCAATGAAAACCTTGGTATGACTACACTTGTTAATGGCTCTGTTGGTTCTCACAAGATTACTTGTAAGTTCCGTGACTGGTGCAACTTCAGAGCAGGCGATACAGTCGGCGTTTCCTTCAATAAGAAACACTTCTTCGACAAGGAAACTACTGACGCAATCACTATGTAAGAAGGAGAGATGAAAGATGGCAAAACAAGCTGCCGCTGGTCAGAAGCGGGGATTTAAGGAATTTGTGAGAAAGTTTTTCGTTTCTCTGAAGCGTACTCCTAGCACAATTGCTTTGGTAGTACTTTTTATCTCATTTTTGTTTTACTCTCTGAACCTTGCTGATATCTCTATGACAACAGCAAGAGTGGGTCGTGCAAATATGGGACAGTGCGAATTCGTCGGAATGCTTATCGGAATACTTTCACTTGTTGTATTCCTCAAGTGTTTCCCGAAGCGTCAGAAGCCCAACTTCATTATGGTTGGTCTTCTTGTTCTTATGATTGCGCTTCTGGTATTCGTTGACATCGTATATGTAAACAGAATTGTTGAGTGTATGAATGACCCGAATATCGTCTTTGATTACGCAGGCAAGGACTCCTACATTGTAGAAACTAAGACTGTTATGATTGTTCATATGATTATGATGGGCGTTTCTGCAGCACTGCTGGCTCTTCTGCCTGTATACAGCAAGCTCTTCGCTAAAATCAATACTTCTATCGAGGTTGAGGGTAACGAAGATATGGCTGCAATCGAGCTTACAGACGACGGCGAATAATTGTAAATTTGTTTTTTCAGACACGTGAACGCTCTCAGGGGTGTTCACGTGCTGTGAAATTACGGTATAGTTGGTGAAAAGCAGCATCAGCCGAAAGGCTCTTGTTGCTTTCATTGCAAAAGGGACAATTTGTTCTTTGAAATATATGAAAAGGAAATTTTTGTTCCGAGGTATTTGTGTATGTCAAAAAAAAGGAAGCAAAATCAGCAGCCTGAAAAAAAGGCGGCTGAGAATTATTACGATCTTAAAACCGAAGCTGTCGAAAAGCTGGTAAATGCCAAGGATGCTCCCGAGGTATCCGATGAAGAAATCAGAAAATACAAGTCAGGCGGCAAGTTCAGAATTCCCGGCTGGCTTAAAATAGTTTTTGTAAAGTTCTGGTTTGGCGGAGCGATTTGTTTTTTCTTTATGTGGGGATTGGGAACCTACCTTGCAGGAATAGACAAGCTGGCTGTAATCGCACTCGGTATGGGTCTTGTTACAGACCTTATGGTAAATCATATTATCCGTGCGTGTGAACCTGAAAAAGGAGTTCACGACAAATGGATGATGGTAACTGTGCGCAAGTGGTGGAGCATAATCCTCAATGTGATTTATGCTGCTGTAATTCTGCTTTGCATCGTTTATACGTACACCGCAATCAACTATCTGCTATATGGTCCTGCGGGAACATCTGATAAGATTTTCGGTGTTGAACCGCTTCTGTTCGGAGTGTTGTTCTGTGCGTATGATATGCTGTTTATCGGAATCAAGACTATGCTGCGCAGAATTGTTCGTGACGCTGAAAACAGCGTTTCAAGTGGAAAGAAATAATTTTTTGCTAGGAGCTTCAATGATTAACGTACTTTATATCGGCACCGTTTCAGCGTGCTTTGAATTTGAAAACAATCTGCCTTATTATAAGGATAGCGAATACACTGTTTCTCTCAATGGAGAGGAAGTTCTTAAATCTGACAAGAACGTATTTTCTGTACTCAACTTAAAGCCGAATACAGAATATAAGCTCTCTGTAACTGGTGAAGAGGATATGAGATTCACCACAAAGAGCGAAACTTGCGCAATCAACGTAAAGGATTTCGGCGCAATGGGCGACGGCAACCACGATGATACCGCAAATATCCAGACTGCAATTGACTGCCTGCCCTGCGGCGGCCGTCTGTACTTCCCTGAGGGAACATACAGCACAGGCTCACTTTCCCTCAAGAGCCATATTACTCTCCATTTTGCTGACAACGCTGTTCTGCTTGGCAGCCCCGACCCCAGCAAGTACCCTGTAATCCCTGGTGCTGTTGAGGACGTTGTAACAGGTGAACTTGTTCAGGTAGGCACATGGGAAGGCAACTCCGTTCCTATGCACAAGGCTCTGCTTTGCGCTGAGTACGCAGAGGATATCCAGATTATCGGTCCCGGCACTGTTGACGGCGACGCTCAGCACAGCCGCTGGTGGATTAACGTTAAGGACAGAGTGGTTGCAAGACCCCGCCTTATCTTCCTCAACCGCTGCAAGAATGTAACCATTCACGGCATTACCGCTCAGAATGCGGCTTCATGGCAGCTGCACCCCTACTTCTCCGAGCACATTGACTTCTTTGATGTAAGCATAAACGCACCCAAGGACAGCCCCAACACAGACGGACTTGACCCTGAGGCTTGCGACTATGTAAATATTATCGGCTGTAAGTTCAGCGTAGGCGACGACTGCATTGCAATCAAGTCTGGTAAGATTGACCTTGCAAAGCTTTACGAAAAGCCTGCTGACCACCACACAATCCGTAACTGTATTATGCAGTTCGGTCACGGTGCGGTTACACTCGGAAGTGAAATCGGCGGAGGCGTTAAGAACCTTACCGTTAACCGCTGTATATTCAACGCAACAGACAGAGGTCTGCGTATCAAGACAAGACGTGGCAGAGGCAAGCTGTGCGTAATCGACGGCGTGCTGTTCGAGAACATCAAGATGGACGAGGTTCTCACACCTATCGTTATCAATATGTGGTACAACTGCTGCGACCCCGACAGATATTCCGAATACAACACAACACGTGAAAAGCTGCCCGTTGACGACAGAACACCTCACCTCGGCAAGTTCACCTTCAAGGATATGATCTGTGAGAACTGCCACGTTGCTGCTGTATACTGCGATGGTCTGCCCGAGCAGCCCATTGAGGACATTACCGTTGAGAATATTAAATTCACATATTCTGACAACGCAGAGCCCGGTTTCCCCGCAATGAGAAACAATAACGAAAAGCTCTGCAAGGCTGGTCTGTACTTCGACAACGTAAACAAGCTGACTATCAGAAACGTTGAAGTTATCGGAAACGACGGCGACGTAATAATCCCCAAGAATGTCGGGGAGTTAACAAAGGAGTAAAAAACTATGTACGCAAAGATTGACAAGTATATCGACAGACTGCTCGATGGCTCGACACCTGACGCACCCCTTTGGAACATCGAAAGCATCAGACTTGGTAAGAAGCCCCACTGGAATTACATTGACGGCTGTATGATCACATCACTGCTGTGTGCTGCTGACATTACAGGCGAAAAGAGATATTTTGATTTTGCTGAAAACTTCATCGACTGGTATGTTCGCGAAGACGGCACAATCGAAGGCTATGACGTAGAAGAGTATAACCTCGACAACGTAAACGAGGGTCGTGTTCTGTTTGACCTCTACAAGGCAACAGGCAAGGAGAAGTACAAGAAGGCTATTGAACTTATCAACAGCCAGCTGAAGAACCACCCCCGCACCTCGACAGGTAATTTCTGGCACAAGAAGATATACCCCAATCAGATCTGGCTTGACGGACTGTATATGGCACAGGTGTTCAACCTCCGCTATCATCAGGAAACCGACAAGGATTACTCCGATATTGTTGGTCAGTTCAAGAAGGTTCGTGAACTGATGTTCAACGAAGAAACCAAGCTTTATTATCACGGCTGCGATACGAGCAAGACTATGTTCTGGGCAGACAAGGAAACAGGCTGCTCCAAGAACTACTGGCTCAGAGCGCTCGGCTGGTTTACAGTATCTCTCGTAGACAACATCGACCTCATCGACAACGAAGCTGACAAGGCTGAACTTGTCAAGATTTTCGTAGAGGCTATGGAAGGTATCGCACAGTACGCAGACGCTGAGACAGGTATGTTCTATCAGGTTGTAGACTGCGGCGGCAGAGAGGGCAACTACCTCGAAACCAGCGGCAGCAGCATGATTGCTTATGCTATGATGAAGGGCGCAAGACTTGGCGTGCTTGACGCTAAGTATGCTGAAATGGGCAAGCGTGCGTTTGACGGTATCTGTGAAAAGTACCTCAACTTCAATGAAGCCGGCGAGCTTAACCTCGGCGGAATCTGCCTTGTTGCAGGTCTTGGTCCGGACGACAAGCCTCACAGAGATGGCACTTATGAGTACTACATCTCCGAGCCTATCGTTGACAACGACGCAAAGGGTGTTGCTCCCTTTATTCTCGCTTACACAGAAATCAAGAGAATGAGCAAGTAAGGCAAAAGCCTGTCAGCTTATTTTCTTCCATCAGATAAACGGTTTTGTAGAACGAAAGTAAGGCAAATTATGACTAAAATTAAAATTACTTACCTCGGCGGCGGTTCAAAGGCATGGGCAAGAGTGTTTATGACCGACCTTGCCGTTGCCGACGGTTTGTGCGGTGAGATTGCCCTGTACGATATCGACGTGCCTGCGGCTGAGCTGAACAGAAAAATCGGCGAAGTGATAAACGCTAATCCTGCGGCGGTTTCAAAGTGGGATTACAAGGTATACACCGATATCGGCGAGGCGCTTGACGGTGCTGATTTCGTAGCGGCGTCAATCCTCCCCGGCACATTTGACGAGATGGCAAGCGACGTGCACCTGCCCGAGGAATACGGCATCTACCAGTCGGTAGGCGACACCGTAGGCCCTGGCGGCGTGCTCCGTGCAATGAGAACAGTGCCGATTTACGAGCAGTTTGCCCGTGAAATCAAGGCGCACTGCCCCGATGCGTGGGTTATCAATCTTACAAACCCGATGACAGCGTGCACAAAAACGCTGTACGACGTGTTCCCTGAGATCAAGGCGTTCGGCTGCTGCCACGAAGTGTTCCACGCACAGGAGTTCCTGTGCTGTGTGGCTCACGAGCTGCTCGGAGTGGACAAGCCAACCCGTCACGATATGATTATTGACGCCTGCGGTGTAAACCATTTCACGTGGATAACCCAGGCAAACTACAACGGCAATGATATGTTAAAGCTCCTCCCCGAGTTTATAGAGAAATTCTACGACAAGGGCTACTGCGAGCAGATAGACTGCAAGCCCGATGATTTCAAGGGCGACAACCCCTTCCTTTACGGAAACAGGGTGAAGATGGACTTGTTCAAGCGTTTCGGCGTGCTTGCGGCTGCAGGCGACCGTCACCTTGTGGAGTTTATGAACAACAGCTGGTACATCAACGATAAGGCTGATGTTGACAAGTGGATGTATCACCTCACAACAGTAGACTACCGCAAGCAGGACAGACTTGACAAGATTGCGCAGTCACAGCGCATTGCAAACGGCGAAGAAAAGCTTGAAGTAAAGAAGAGCGACGAGGAAGTTGTAGAGCTTATGAAGGCTCTGCTCGGCATTATTCCGCCGATGATTTCCAATGCAAACGTTCCGAATGTGGGTCAGATGGCAGATATGCCGCTTGGCGCAGTGGTTGAAACCAACTGCACCTTCTCACGTGCTGGTGTAAAGCCGATTGTGGCAAAGCCCCTCCCCGAGGACGTAAGCATTCTCGTCCGCAGAAACTGCCAGAACATCGAGAACACATATTACGGTATCAAGAACCGTGATTTCCGTGCGATTTTCGAGGCATTTGCAAATCAGCCGCTTTGCTCGCACCTCTCTCCTGATAAGGCTAAGGAGCTGTTCAAGCGTATGGTAAACGCAACAAGCGAGTACCTGAAGGACTTCTATCCGCTTGAAGAACTGGAGAACATCTGACGTATGGGCGACGCATTTCTGTTTGCGGCAAACGCCGTTCTGCCGATTGTACTGACGATAGTATTCGGCTATTTCCTCAAAAGGATAAAGCTGCTGACAAAGGAGTTCCTTGATATCGGAAACAAGCTGACGTTCAAGGTGCTGCTTCCTGCGATGCTGTTCTACAACGTGTACAACATCAAAAGCCTCAGTGACGTGAATTTCGTGTTCGTGCTTTACGGACTTGTGGCGATTGTTGTGATCTGCGTGGTAGGCACGGTGCTTGCGTGTGCGTTCACGAAGGAGAACGCTAAGCGTGGCTCGCTTGCACAGGGTATGTTCCGTTCCAATTACGCTATAATAGGCATTCCGCTTGCGGAGAGTCTGTTCGGTGCGGCTGGTGCGGCGGCGGCAAGCGTTATGAGCGCATTCTGTGTGCCGCTGTTCAATATGCTGGGCGTTACGGTGCTTTCCATCTACAACAGCGACAACAAGGGCGGCAAGCCCGATATAAAGAAAATCCTTCTCGGGATTATCAAAAATCCGCTTATTCTTGCAACTCTTGCAGGACTTGCGGTGCTGGGAATCCGTGAAATATTCGTGGCATGCGACATTTCGTTCAGGCTGTCGGATATCGAGTTCCTGTATAAGACGCTTGGTAATGTAAAATCCATCTGTACGCCGTTTGCGCTGATTGTGCTGGGCGGCAGATTTGAGTTCTCGGCTGTAAAGAGAATCTGGAAGGAAATCACATTCGGCACGCTTATGCGTACTGTGGCAGTTCCTGTTCTCGGACTTGGCGGCGCACTGCTGATAAAGCAGTTTGTGTATCCCGAGCTTGCAGGCGAGCACTTCGCAACATATATCGGCGTGTTTGCAACGCCCGTGGCGGTTGCAAGCGCAATTATGGCTAAGGAAATGAAGGCAGACGACGAGCTGGCAGGTCAGCTGGTTGTGTGGACTTCGCTGGTTAGTACAGTGACGATTTTCGCCTACGTCACGGTGCTTCGTGCCATAGGAATTTTTTAGGCGAATGAAGTTCTGAGGGACTGGAAAAGTTCCCAGAAATTCAAGAAACTGGTAAATCTGAAGTCTACAAGGCTGTAAAACAGAGAAATATCCGTTTTGTCCATAAACAAGAATGGATTTGCACTCGTAATAATGCTCTGTTAGATTTAAGATAATAATAGGAAAATGTATTGCGATTAGGGCGGTATGTTTATTCTAAAAAATGTATATTTTTTCGGAGGTAACAGGTATGATTCTGGACAAATTTAGTCTGAAGGGCAAAGTAGCAATTGTAACAGGTAGTGACACAGGTCTCGGACAGGGCTTTTCCAAGGCTTTCGTAGAGGCTGGCGCAAAGGTTTTCGGTGTTTCCAATATGCCGAGTACAGCAACACAGGAGATGCTGGGCGCAGAGAACTTCCAGTTCATTCAGGCTGACCTCTCCACACTTGACCCCATCCAGGGCATCATCGACGGCTGTCTTGAGAAGTTCGGTCAGATCGACATTCTCGTAAACAACGCAGGCGTTATCAAGCGTGAGGATACAATCGATTTCAGCATCGACAGCTGGGATCTGGTTATGAACGTAAACTGCCGCACACTCTTCTTCCTTTCTCAGGCTGTTGCTAAGCAGTATGTAAAGCAGGGCCACGGCGGTAAGATTATTTCCGTTGCGTCTATGCTTTCTTACCAGGGCGGTATCCGTGTTCCTTCTTACACAGCTTCCAAGTCTGCTGTAAAGGGTATCACAATGACAATGTGCAACGAGTGGGCTTCCAAGGGCATCAACGTAAACTGCATCGCTCCTGGATATATGGCTACCAACAACACAAAGGCTCTGCGTGCTGACGCTGACAGAAGCGAGGCTATCCTCGACAGAATTCCTGCAGGCAGATGGGGCACACCCGACGACATTATGGGTGCAGCTGTGTTCCTTGCATCTGAGGCTTCTGACTACGTTCACGGCTTCACACTCGCTGTTGACGGCGGCTGGCTCGCAAGATAATCACAATCTGCAATTCATCGGTTCTTTGCAGGGGGCAGACAGATTGAAAAATCCGTACAGGCTTTCTGCAAAGGCTGATAAGATTGACAAAAGCTGAAAACAATGCCGCATAGCGGCATTCGATACATAAGGGCTTCGGCGGAATGCACGAAATGCCCTATCACAAATTCATTCGGAGGTCGATTGAAATGGATAATTCAAAATTTCTCGAACAGCTTGAATGCACAGGTATCGTTCCTGTAATCAAGCTCGACAATACAGATGACGCTGTAAACCTTGCTAAGGCTCTCTACGAGGGCGGTATCCGCTGTGCAGAGGTTACCTTCCGTGCAGCTGGCGCAGACAAGGTAATCGGCGATATGGTTAAGGCTTACCCCGATATGCTCGTTGGTGCTGGTACTGTTCTTACAGTTGAGCAGTGTGACGCTGCTATCGACGCTGGCGCAAAGTTCTGCGTAGCTCCTGGTCTTAACCCCAAGGTTGTTAAGCACTGCCTTGACAGAGGCGTTCCTTTTGCTCCCGGTGTTGCTAACGGTTCTCAGGTTGAGCAGGCTCTCGAGCTTGGTCTTAACTTCGTTAAGTTCTTCCCCGCAGAGCAGGCAGGCGGTCTGCCCTACATCAAGTCCATCGCTGCTCCTTACGGAATGATGAAGTTTATGCCTACAGGCGGCGTTAACGAGAAGAACCTCAACACATACCTCGGCTTCAACAAGATTGTTTGCTGCGGCGGTTCGTGGATCGTTCCCGATAACCTCGTTAAGGGTCAGAAGTGGGCTGAAATCACTGCACTTTGCAAGACAGCAGTTCAGAAAATGCTCGACTTCCAGCTTGTTCACGTTGGTATCAACGCTAAGGACGAGGCTGAGGCTTCCGCAATCACAGGTCTGTTCTCCACAATGTTCGGTTGGGAGCACAAGATCGGCAACTCCGCTATCTTCGCTGGCAGCTACGTAGAGTGCAAGAAGGCAGAGCAGATCGGCACACATGGTCACATCGCTGTGTCTACACCCAATGTTCGCAGAGCTGTATTCCAGCTTGAGCAGCAGGGCGTTAAGTTCGACTACTCCACATTCAGCGAGAAGGACGGAAGAATCCAGCTCGCATACCTTCAGGACGAAATCGGTGGCTTCAAGGTTCACCTCGTTGAGAAGAAGTAATCAAATAAAGTAAATCAGCCTCGCCGTGGTTGAAAAATCAATACACGGTGGGGCATTACGAGGATACAACAATATTTTATTTTTAAGGAGATTTTTACAATGGCTAAGGTTGTTACAATGGGCGAGATTATGCTCCGCCTTTCTACCCCCAATAACGAGAAGTTCATTCAGGCTGACGAGTTCGACATCAACTACGGCGGCGGTGAGGCAAATGTTGCAGTTTCCCTCGCAAACTACGGTCACGACGCTGAGTTCGTAACTGCTGTTCCCGATAACGAAATCGGTGAGTGCGCAGTTGCAGCTCTCCGCAAGTATGGCGTAGAGACAAAGCACATCGCAAAGTGCGGCGAAAGACTTGGTATCTACTTCCTCGAGACAGGTGCTTCTATGCGTCCTTCCAAGGTTGTATACGACAGAGCTCACTCCTCTATCTCCACAGCTACTGCTGCTGATTTCGACTTCGACGCTATTTTCGAGGACGCTGACTGGTTCCACTTCACAGGAATTACTCCCGCTGTTTCTGACGCTGCTGCTGTTCTCACTGAGGAAGCACTCAAGGCTGCTAAGAAGCACGGTGTTAAGGTTTCCGTTGACCTCAACTTCCGTAAGAAGCTCTGGAGCAGCGAGAAGGCTCAGAGCGTAATGAAGAACCTTATGAAGTACGTTGACGTTTGCATCGGTAACGAAGAGGACGCAGAGCTCGTTCTCGGCTACAAGCCCGGCAACACAGACGTTACACAGGGTGACCTTGAGCTTGCTGGCTACAAGTCCATCTTCGAGCAGATGGTTGCAGACTACAACTTCGAGTACTGCATCTCCTCTCTCCGTGTATCTCACTCCGCTTCTGATAACGGCTGGTCTGCTTGCATCTACAGCAGAGATACCAAGGAGTTCTACCACTCCAAGGAGTACTCCATTCACCCCATCGTTGACCGTGTTGGCGGCGGCGACTCCTTCGCAGGCGGCGTAATCTGCGGTCTTGTTGACGGCAAGGATTTCAAGGCTGCTCTTGAGTACGGTGTAGCTGCTTCCGCTCTGAAGCACACAATCCCTGGCGACTTCAACCTCGTTTCCCGCAAGGAAGTTGAAACACTCGCTGGCGGCGACGCTTCCGGACGTGTTCAGAGATAATCACTGATGATGAAGTTATTTATTCGAGCCCACGACCTTGGCGTCAAGGGCGAGGAAAATGTAGTTGCCAAGCTGAACGAGTACGATATAAGCGGTGTTCAGCTGGTAGCTTATAAATGTCTTGATGATATTGCTTACGCTCCCGGTGCGATGACAAAATCTCGTGCCGAGGCGTTTGCCTCAACGTTCAAGGCGGCAGGAAAGACAGTGCCTCTTATCGGCGCATACTTCAATCCTGTTCACCCGAACGAGGAGAAGATTAAGAACGGCATTGCAGTTTTCAAGGACTACCTCAAGCTGTCGCACGACCTCGGCTGTGACGTGGTAGGTTCTGAAACAGGCTCTTACAACGGCGACAAGTGGACATATCACCCGCAGAACCGCACTGAAGAGGCTGTGCAGAGAGTAATCTCCACATTCAGCGAGCTTGCAGACTACGCTCAGGACTGCGGTTCTTACATAGGTATGGAGGGCGCATTCGGCCACGTCTGCTGGAATGTTGAAACCCTCGAACGTGCTGTGAAAACAATCGCAAGACCGAACATCAAGATTATTTTCGATCTGTACAACTACCTTGACGCGTCAAACGTCAATGAGAGGTACGATATACTTGCAAAGGGACTTCAGACCTTCGGCGACAGAATTGTTGTGTTCCACATCAAGGACTGCGTAATCGCTGAGGACGGCTCTCTCAAGCAGGTAGGAGTGGGCAAGGGTATTTTCGACTATTCGAGAATTATTCCTGAAATCCGCAAGGTATGCCCCGACGCAAACCTTGTGTTCGAGGGAACAACGGGTGATGATATCCCCGACGCTGTTGCTCACCTCAAGCAATTTATTTAATGAAGGAAGGTTTTTCCAATGACTCTTGATATAAGATACGCAAACCATCCCGAGGATTCCAAGCACTATGACACCGAAACCCTCAGAAAGCACTATCTGATTGATAAGATTTTCGTTAAGGATGAAATTGCACTTACATATTCACATCAGGACAGAATGATCGCAGGCGGTGCAATGCCTGTTGATACTGAGCTTTCTCTTGGTTCTACCAAGGAGCTTGGCACAGAGTACTTCCTTGAGCGCCGTGAAATGGGTATCATCAACGTAGGAGGCAAGGGCACACTTGTTCTTGACGGTGTTGAATATCCGCTTAACTTCAAGGACGGAATTTATATCGGTATGGGAACCAAGGAGATTATCTTCAAGTCTGACGACAAAGCTAATCCCGCTAAGTTCTACATCAATTCCTGCCCTGCACACAAGACATATCCTACAGTTTACATCACAAAGGACAAGGCTGTTCACCGTCCTCTCGGAACTGACGAGAATATGAACAAGCGTGTTGTAAACCAGTATGTAAACCCCGCAGTATGCGAAAGCTGCCAGCTTGCAATGGGTATGACAGAGCTTGCACCCGGCAACAGCTGGAACACAATGCCCTCTCATACACACGAGAGAAGAATGGAAGTTTACTTCTACTTCGAACTTGAGAACGACAACGTTGTATTCCATATGATGGGTCAGCCCCAGGAAACACGTCACATCATCCTGCACAACGAGCAGGCTGTTATTTCTCCCTCGTGGTCTATCCACAGCGGCACAGCAACCAGCAACTACACCTTCATCTGGGGTATGTGCGGTGAGAACCAGACCTACGACGATATGGACAATATCGGCAACTACGATCTGAAGTAATCGGGAATTCACCCGTTTGCAAATAATTTTTCAAGGAAAAGTGAGAGTACCGTTATGGCTTATTTAACTTTAAAAGGAATCAACAAGATTTATCCGAATGGATTTCACGCAGTTCACGATTTCAATCTTGACATCGAAAAGGGCGAGTTCATCGTATTCGTAGGCTCGTCTGGCTGTGGTAAGTCCACAACCCTGCGTATGATTGCAGGACTTGAGAACATAAGCAAGGGAGATTTTCTCATTGACGGCGTAAGAGCAAATGAGAAAGGCCCGCGTGAGCGTGGCGTTGCCATGGTTTTCCAGAGCTATGCCCTTTATCCGCACATGACGGTCTACGATAACCTTGCATTCGGTCTTACCCTTCAGGGTGTTGATGATGACGTTATTGAAGAGAGAGTTAATGCTACCGCTAAGATTCTCGGTCTGACAGACTACCTCGAAAGAAAGCCCAGAGCGCTTTCCGGTGGTCAGCGTCAGAGAGTTGCGGTTGGTCGTGCTATTATCCGTAAGGTTGACATCTTCCTTATGGACGAGCCGCTTTCCAACCTCGACGCTAAGCAGAGAGTTACAATGCGTTCTGAGATTACTCAGATTCACCGCAACACAGGCGCTACTACCATCTACGTAACACACGACCAGACAGAGGCTATGACAATGGCTGACAGAATCGTTGTTATGAAGGACGGCTACATTCAGCAGGTAGGTACACCTTATGACCTCTACTTCAACCCTGCAAATATGTTCGTTGCAGGCTTTATCGGAGAGCCTCCGATGAACTTCATCGACGCAGTTGTTAAGGAAGGTAAAATCAACATCAGCGACAATGTAATTGACTTGTATGCAATTGCAGACAAGGAAGTTATTGATAAGTATGAGCGTGAGGAAATTGCTTTCGGATTCCGTCCTGAGGCTGTAAAGCTTTCTATGGGCGAGGATGTAAGAAAGTCCTTCAAGATTGACGCCAGCGTAGAGCTTACTGAGCTTCTTGGTGACAATACCAACGTTTACGTTGATATCCACGGCATCAAGACTATTCTTAAGGTTGACCCGCACGAATCTCCTGCGATCGACTCCAAGATTACATTCTCTATTCCTTTCGAAAGCGTTTATCTGTTTGATAAGACTACTGAAAAGCGTATTCCTCTCAGAACTGAAGGATAATAATGGCAGATAATTCAACTGTTAGCGAAAAGGACCGCAAGCGGCGTGATTTTATTCTGAACGGCAACCCTATGGCTGTCGTTCTGAATATTTCGCTGCCGCTTATGGCCCTTGGCGCATTTTCTTATATCAGCAGCATCATTGACACGGTTGTTGTATCCACAACGGATAACAATGCGCTTTCAAGCGTTGTAATGATTTCGCAGATAAAGGCGCTTATTTCGGCGCTGGGCGGCGGATTTGCAACGGGCAGCTCAATCATAGTTTCCCGCCTTATCGGCAGAGGAGAGTATGACAAGGCAAAGAAGGCGGCAAACACAACAATCGAGCTGTTTTTCCTGTCGGCATTGGTTCTGATTGCACTGCTGCAGTTTTTTGCAGTGGGTATTCTGAAAATCGGCAGACTGGATGACGAAATGATTGCAATAGGAATAGGATACTTCCGCATTCAGATTATTTCGCTGGGCGTGGGAATGTTCAACTCTGTGTTTATGGGACTTGAAAAATCCCGTGGAGCAATGTCGAACATCACGCTCATAAATATTATGTCAATGGCGCTTAAGCTGGTGTTTACAATCTTGTTTGTAAACGTTTTAAAGCTAGGAACTACCTGGATAGCCGCGGGAACACTCTGTGCGGATTTAGCGGTTACGCTTTACGCATTTGTAAACCTGTTCAGAAAAGGCTATCTGTTCAGGTTCAACCCTCGTAACACTATGTTTACGAAGGAATTTTTCAAGCCGTTATGCTCATTGTCTATTCCCGTAAGCCTTGGAAAGTTCGTCTTTTCAATGGGAAAGGTAATAGTAAACGGTATGGCGAAGGATTATTACGGCGGCGACGCACCTGGCGCACTGGGCGTTTCCAACCAGATAAGCGGTGCCTGCACGCACCTTACTACTTACAGTGAGGACGCTGAAAGCTCGGTTATCAGCTATAATCTTTCCAACAAGTACTATTCACGTATGATTAAGGTATTCTTCTGCACATTGGCGGTGAACCTTACAATCACGGTAGCAGGCTTCTTTATACTGACTACTTTCAAAACCCCGATTTCTTTGTTCTTTGCCGACGGAAACGTTGAGAAGGCGGCACTGATTGAAAAGATTTTCGCATTTGAGAGCATTGGTATTATTGCGCTGGGTGTAAACTCTGCAGTAAACGGACTGATTTACGGTCTGGGTTACACGAAGCTGTCTATGGTTTGTAACCTGTCACGTCTTTTTGTGTTCAGAATTCCGTCAATGCTGGTGATGATAAACTTCTTCCCCAATATGGGTGCGGAAAGCCTCGGTATTGCGATGCTGGTATCAAATGTCGGTATCGGACTGATGTCGCTGGTAATCGGAATATTCTGCCTTATCAGAATAAAACTGCACAAAACGCAGGACAACGTGAAGATTTAACGAAAGTCCCGCAAGGACTTTCACAAAACGGGACACCCCCCGTAAAGCTGTGTGGGTGCTGACGCACCAGTACACGATGACAATATGAACTGAAGCCGCACATTCCGCATAACATTGCCTTGTGTGGCATTGGTATATAAAGAAAAAGGGCAGAAGCCCGATAATATCTGTTTCTAATTTGAGGTATTAACTATGAAGGATCTTAACAGAACCAACTACGAAAAGAAAAGCGAAAGACCCATTAAGATTATGCAGTTCGGTGAGGGTAACTTCCTCAGAGCATTCGTTGACTGGATTCTCCAGAATATGAACGACGCAGGAGCTATCAATTCCGATGTTGTTGTTGTTCAGCCGATGCCTTTCGGCAGAGTTGCTGACCTCGAAAAGCAGGACGGTCTTTACACCGTTTGCCTCGAGGGTATCGACAAGGGTGAGAAGGTGCAGAGCCGCCGTGTAATCGACGTTCTGCGTGATTTTATCAACCCCTTCGAGCAGTACGACAAGTTCCTCAGCTACGCTAAGAGCGAGGACCTTGAGGTTATCATCTCCAACACAACAGAGGCTGGTATCACACTCGACAAGAACGACACTGATTTCTCCAAGTGCCCTACATCTTTCCCCGGCAAGCTGCTTGCTTTCCTTGAGGCAAGATACAACCACTTTAACGGCGCTGAGGATAAGGGTCTTGCAATCGTTCCCTGCGAGCTTATCGACTACAACGGCAGAGAGCTTAAGCGCATTCTCGTAGAGCTTGCTAACATCAAGGGTATGGACGCTAAGTTCATCGACTGGATGACAACCGCTTGCCACTACACATCAACTCTCGTTGACAGAATCGTTCCCGGATATCCCCGTGACAACGCTGCTGAAATCTGCGAGGCTGTAGGCTTCCAGGATAACAACATCGTTAAGGGCGAAATCTTCCACCTCTGGGTACTTGAGAAGGAGCCTTTCGTACAGGCTAAGCTGCCTGCTGACAAGGCTGGTCTTAACGTGATTTACGCTGACGACATCACTCCTTACAAGCAGAGAAAGGTTAAGATTCTTAACGGTACACATACCGCTATCGTTCCTGTTGCATACCTTGCAGGAATCGACACTGTTCGTGAGTCCGTAGAGGACGAGGACGTTGGAAGATTTGCAGCTGAGCTCATCAACGATGAAATCAAGCCCACAATCGACCTTCCCAAGAATGAGATGGACGACTTCGCAAACAGCGTAGTTGAGCGTTTCAAGAATCCCTTCATTCGTCACGAGCTTATGTCTATCGCTCTGAACTCCACCACAAAGTTCAAGACAAGACTTCTCCCCACATACAACGATTACCGTGCAAAGTTCGGTAATTCTCCCAAGCATATTCTCTTCTCACTCGCTTCCCTTATCGTGTTCTATCGCGGCAAGCGCGGCGACGAGGATATTCAGCTTGCTGATGACGCTAAGTACCTTGATTTCTGGAAGGAAGTATGGGCAATGTCCGACTACACCGAAATCGCTAAGAAGGTTCTCAACTTCACAGAGCTGTGGGAGCAGAGCCTTGATGTTGACGACAACCTCGCACTTGTTGCAGGCTACGTTAAGAGCATCGTAGAGAATGGCGAGAGAGCAGCTCTCAAGGCATTTCTTGGTTAATCTGTAATACTTAAGACCTCTGAGAACCCCCTGACGGAACGGGCAGTCCCCGAAACCGACATCGGGTTTTCAGAGCGTTCTTGCTATCACAATAAATTTTTTAATGGTGAATAAGATGAAAAAAACAATTGTTATTTCTCCGCTTGATTCCGTTGCAGTTGCACTCGCTCCCCTGAAAAAGGGCGAGGAGCACGAGGGTGTAACACTCGCAGAGGACATCGAGAAGGGTCACAAGTTCGCTCTTAAGGCTATTGCAAAGGGCGAAAAGGTTATCAAGTACGGCGAGGTTATCGGTAAGGCTACCGCTGACATCGCAGTGGGCTATCACGTTCACAGCCACAATATGGCAACAAACCTCGAGGGCACACTGGAGTATTCCTACAACAAGAAGGAAATCGCTCCCGCTCCCGAGTTCAAGAACCGCACCGTTCAGGTGTACGAGCGCAAGAACGGCGACATCGGTATCCGTAACGAGCTGTGGGTAATCCCTACCGTTGGCTGTGTAAACGCACAGGCTAAGATGATTGTAGAGGGCTTCCGTGCAAAGCACCCCGATATGCAGGGTATGGACGGCGTGTTCACCTACACTCACCCCTATGGCTGTTCGCAGATTGGCGAGGACCACGAGCGCACAAGAATGATTCTCCAGAGAATGGTTAAGCACCCCAACGCTGGCGGTGTGCTTGTGCTTGGTCTTGGCTGTGAGAACAACCGTATGGACGTGTTCAAGGACACTCTCGGCGACTACGACGCTGAGCGCACCGAGTTCCTTATCGCACAGGACGTAGAGGACGAAATCGCAGAAGGTATCGCACTCCTCGAAAAGCTCTACGAAAAGGCAAAGAACGACAAGCGTGTTGAAAAGGATATGAGCTGCCTTAAGGTAGGTCTTAAGTGCGGCGGTTCTGACGGTCTTTCTGGTATTACCGCAAATCCGCTTGTTGGTAGATTTTCCGACTATATCGCTTCTGTTGGCGGCACAACTGTTCTTACAGAAGTTCCCGAAATGTTCGGTGCTGAGCAGCTGCTTATGGACAGAGCTAAGGACGAGGCAACCTTCGATAAGATTGTTAACCTCGTAAACGGCTTTAAGGAATACTACCAGAAGCACGACCAGCCCGTATACGAGAACCCCTCCCCTGGAAACAAGGCTGGCGGTATCACCACTCTTGAGGATAAGTCCCTTGGCTGTACTCAGAAGTCGGGTTCACGTGAGGTTCAGGACGTTCTCCTTGACGGCGACAAGCTGACCGCACACGGACTTAACCTTCTCAATGGCCCTGGAAACGATATGGTTGCTGTTACAAACCTCGCTTCTGCTGGTTGTCTCATTGTTCTGTTCACAACAGGCCGTGGCACACCGTTCGGCGGATTTGTTCCCACCATCAAGATTTCCACCAATACAGACCTTGCTAACCGCAAGAAGAACTGGATTGACATTGACGCTGGTACAATCGCGGCAGGCGAAAGCTTTGAAAGCAAGCTTGAGGAGCTTATCGATCTCGTTGCTGATACCGCAAGCGGCAAGCAGACCGTAAACGAGCGTTACAACTCCCGTGAAATTGCAATTTTCAAGACAGGTGTAACACTTTAATTGCAAAAATACAAAATTGTATGCAACCTAAACCGTTGAAAGATATATTTCAGGTCTGAAAACCCTTTAAAACAAGCGGGGGCTGGGGGCGGTAGCCCCCAGAAAGGGCGCAGGGGCGTCAGCCCCGCTCCTCTTTGCCCCCTTCCCCTCAGGGGAAGGGGGTTGGGGGATGGGGGAAATGAGCAGAAAATATTTTCAACAAGCAAAGGCATACACGAAAATGTATGTTCCACCAAACAAAAGCCCTCATCCACCATTCGGGCAGGGCGGGGGCTTAATTATAACATTATAACGTAGGAGAAAAAAATCTATGAAGAATTTTATGGATAAGGATTTCGTCCTTCAGAACGAAACCGCAAAGAAGCTCTACCACGATTACGCAGAGAATATGCCGATTTTCGACTTCCACTGCCACCTTCCTATTCAGGAAATCTACGAGGACAAGAAGTTCAAGAGCATTACTGAAGTATGGCTCGGCGGCGACCACTACAAGTGGCGTCTTATGCGTGAGATGGGCGTTGACGAAAGCTATATGACAGGCGACAAGGACGACTTCGACAAGTTTATGAAGTACGCAGAGGCTATGCCTTACGCAATCGGTAACCCCATTTTCCACTGGACACACCTTGAACTTCAGCGTTACTTCGGTATCAACGATGTTCTCTCCCCCAAGACTGCCAAGGAAATCTTCGACAAGTGCAATGAAAAGCTTGAAACACTCACTGCACGTAAGCTTATCACAATGAGCAACGTTAAGAAGATTTTCACAACTGATGACCCCATCGACGACCTTCACTGGCACCAGCTCCTCAAGGAGGACAAGAGCTTTGAGGTTGAGGTTGCTCCTGCATTCCGTCCTGACAAGGCTATCAACATCGAGCTTCCTACTTACGTTCCTTACATTGCAAAGCTCGCTGACGCCGCTGACGTAAAGATTGACGGCATCGACAGCCTTTGCGAGGCACTCACCAAGAGAATTGAGTTCTTCGACAGCGTAGGCTGCGTATGCTCTGACCACGCACTTGACGTTGTAATGTTCGCACCTGCAACCAAGGAGCAGGTTGACAAGATTGTTAAGAAGGCACTTGCCGGCGACGACCTCACCGCGCTTGAAGTTGAGCAGTACAAGGGCTATGTACTTGTACACCTCGGCAGACAGTACGCACGTCTGCACTGGGTACAGCAGTACCACATCGGCGCACTGCGTAACAACTCCGCTCGCTATATGAGAGAGCTTGGCCCTGACACTGGCTTTGACGCTATCGAGGACCAGACATTCGCTAAGAAGCTTTCTATGCTTATGGATACACTTGACAGCACAAACGAACTGCCCAAGACCATTCTTTACAACCTCAATCCCCGTGATAACGAGGTTCTCGCTACAATCAAGAACTGCTTCCAGCAGGCTGGCTTTGTTGCAAAGATTCAGTTCGGTTCTGCTTGGTGGTTCCTTGATCAGAAGGACGGTATGCAGAAGCACCTCACCGCTCTTTCTCAGCTTGGTCTTGTAAGCAAGTTTGTTGGTATGCTTACCGACAGCCGCAGCTTCTTGTCCTACACACGCCACGAGTATTTCAGAAGAATTGTCTGCAATATGTTCGGCACACTTATCGAAGAGGGCGAATACCCCAACGATATCGAAACAGTTGGCGCTATTGTAAAGGATATTTGCTATAACAATGCTATTGCATACTTTACAAAATAATTCTGTTGGCTGACATTCTGATGTAAAACTAATCCCCCGACCTCGGTCGGGGTATTTTTGTTATCCGTTTACTGCTTTGTAAAGCTCGTCAATGTTTTCATAGGAATAGGTTTTGCCCTTGTAGGTTGCATTTGTAAGATTTACGCAGTCATTAAAAGCA
>JAZQBH010000331.1:0-1964 GCA_045545655.1 Oscillospiraceae bacterium | reverse complement strand
AGACCGCTTGGCCTCCGACTTAACAGCTTTGACAGCAGCTTGAGTGTTTCAGTATTCGGCACAGTGTCGCCGTTTTCCCAGCGTGATACAGCCTGACGGGTTACATAAACCTGCTGTGCAAGCTCTTCCTGCGACAGACCTTTTTCAGTACGCAGTTTAACAAGAATTTCATTTGTATTCATATTATCACCTCAAAATAAGTATAATATATTTTTTCAGAAAAAGCAAGCAACTGACAGTTGCGTAAGAATTGATTTTTACAAAAAACCGCACTTTCCAGAAGTGCGGTTGATTTGTTTTATTCCTTGTTTTCGGCGGACTTTGGTGCGCCTCTCTTGCGAAGCTTTCTCTTGATAGAGTTGAGCTTGTTTCTGGTGCTTGTTGCCATATTCAGCATTGTTTTCAGAACAGGCTTGAAGGTGTAGGAAAATTCGCCCTCAAAGGTAACAACCTCGCCGTTGAAGCCCTTCTTGAACTTGTAAACGCCGTACTCAGGCTTGGTTTCGTCATCATAGTGGGGGATACCCTGAAAATCGTAGATGTAGCAGTTACCCTTCATTGCCCACTGAATCATTTCCCATTGCATAAGGTAGTTGGGGTAGAGGTTTCGGTGATGGTTTGCAGACGCTCCGTAAACATAAGCAGTTTTACCAGCGTATCTTACGGCAATTGCACCCGACAGGGGGATTTTCTTTCCGTCCTCGTCAACGTAGCACATTACCAGTCGGCACATATCCTCGCCAAGACTGTTGAGCATTTTCACGAAATACTCCTTGGAACGGATTGTAAAGCCGTCACGCTCGCCTGTTGCCTGCATAATCGGGTAGAAATCGTCAACCGCCTCAGCACCGTGAAATTCGCAGTATACGCCCTTTTTAGGAGCTTTTCTTATTCTGTTACGCCAGTCGGGCTTGAAACCGAGCATAATTTCATCAAGGGTCTTTCCCTCAATATCACGGAGCATATAGTTGTTGCGTGTCTGGATTGTTTCAAAGTCGGGGGCAAATCGCTTGTGTGAAAAGCCCATTTCGCCGAAGATTTTCCAGGTGTCCTCGTCGCATTCCTCAATGCACGGGTCGCAGATAAATTCAATGCACTTGTATTTCTTGGCAAGCTCTTTTATGCCGACCATTATGTCGTCCATAATCTCTCTGTTGTGCCAATCGCAGACAGGGCCTCTCGGAGCGTACATAATTGTCTTTCCCACCACGGGAACTTTGCGGATAAGTACAAGACAAGTTCCGCAGATTTTGCCGTCAGCGTCACGGGAAATAACGGCGTCCCAACCCCAGTTGTCCTTAACACCGCACCACTTCAGCGACTGCGAAAAATAGCCGTACTTGCTCTCGCTTGCAAACTTTTCATATTCCTCAAGAACCTCACGGTTCGATTTATCAATAATTTCCATTTTATACTCCCTGATTTTTGCCGCTAAAAATCGACATACTACGCAATGATTATAACACAAAAACGTCATTTTGTCAATAGGGGAGAGGTGTTGCATTGCAAGTAAGTGAGAAATTTACAAATCAAAATGTGTTGTAAAAATAGAACCTGTGAGGGTCTGTTGCTCACAGGTTTTGTAATTATATTTTAGGTGCTGTCAGACTGCCACTGTAAACACCGCTGTTCCAGATTTCATAAAAATCTTCTTTGGGAATAACAGCAGTGAAAAATCCTTCTCCCCATATACCTGAATTAAGTTCATTTGCCGTCGGGATGGGGCAGATTTCAATAACGTCAAGGTAAGGTTTGTCATTAAGTTGTGCGTGTCCGTCTGGATAAACTTCAATCTCTCTGATTGTCAGGCGTTCATTATCCAAATCGACTTCATAAAAATACACAACAGGCATATCGTCGGATTCATATTCCATAAATACTTTCAGATACTCAATATTGTTCTTCATTGATTACCCCTTATTTCTATGCGCCGTTATAATAGTATAACTGCTTGAATTTACTGT
>JAZQBH010000330.1:0-1560 GCA_045545655.1 Oscillospiraceae bacterium | reverse complement strand
TGCTTCATATAGAAGAATACGGAAGGAGCCGCAATTGATGGGATAATCAGAGGCCAGTAGCTGTCCATCATACCCATCTTATCAACAAGGTCAATAAAACCTACAGAAGAAACCTGTGCAGGAATCATCATTACTATAAGGATAAAGTTGAACGCAAACTTCTTCAGTTTGAAATCGTAAACGTGAAGACCGTAAGCAGTCATTGCTGAGAAGTATGTTGTCAGCACACTGCAGGAACCTGCAACAATCAGGCTGTTAAGCATACCACGCAGAATCGGAACCTTTGTAGTATTGAATGTACTGTTAGGGTCGTTATCGCCGAAGATAGTGTGCTGGAAGTTCTCAAAAAAGCTTGTTCCCGGAATAAACGACAATGAACCCTGCAGCGCATATCTGTCTCTCGTAGTACTGATTACAAGAATTACAATAGGAAGTAAAGCAAGCAGTGTTGCAATAGCAAGGAAGATGTAGGAGAACACTCTGCCTACTGTTGTCTGAGCACGCTGGCTGGCAGTTTCGCCAGTCTTGTTATATTCATTAGCCATATCTCTTCCCCCTTACTTTGCTTTCTTCTTTTTGGACTTAGCCTTGTCAGGACTCTGAACCATCGTGTTATAAACGATAAGGCTAAGTACACCTGTTACTGCGAAGATAAGAACAGACATCGCACCGCCCATACCATACTGACGGCTTGCGCCCGTAATAAGGTCGTTCAGCCACATTATCATCGTTCTGGAGTCTTCAAGAGGTGTAGCTGAAATTCTCATAATCTGTGGAACGTCGAACATCTGCAGACCACCGATAAGAGAAGTAATCGCAACATAAACCAGAATAGGCATAAGAAGCGGAAGTGTAATCTTAAAGAATACCTGCATACCACTTGCACCGTCAATCTGAGCTGCTTCAAACAAGCTCTGGTCAATACCCATAATACCAGCCATAAGCAGTATCGTGGTGTTACCGAACCACATCAGGAAGTTTACAAATGCAACAACGCCTCTTACACCCCAAGGGTTAGCAAGGAATGTAAATGCCTCACCTGTGAATGCCTTAATTACAGCATTTACAGGACCGATATCACTGAACAAGCTTACAAACAACAAAGAGTAAGAAGCCGCCATAATAAGGTTGGGCAGATAGATTACAGTCTTGAAAAATCTCTGACCTTTAATTTTCAATCTTGCAGACGTGAAAATAACCGCCAGCAACAGTGAAAACAAAAGCTGAGGGATTGCACCGAGCACCCACATAATCATTGTGTTGCCAAAATACTTGAAGAAGCGGTTTTCGCCGCCTTCAAAGCTGAGCAGGGTCTTGTAGTTATCAATACCTGCAAATTCCTGAACATACTCAAATGTGGTAGGATCAAAATGCTTATCCAGAAAGCTATAATAAAATGTGGATATTGTCGGAATAAGTGAGAAAATTATGTATACAACGAAAAATGGAATAATAAACAGGTATCCCCATTTTGCATAGCTTATTGACTTATGCTTTTTATTCATTGCGTGTACCTCTTTCCATAATTTACTAACAAAACCGATAAAACGGAATTTATCT
>JAZQBH010000329.1:0-5431 GCA_045545655.1 Oscillospiraceae bacterium | reverse complement strand
CGCGGGACTTGACAGTGTTGTGGAAGGACAGCTTATCAAGGCTAAGCTGGATATGGTGCTTGGAAATGACATTACAAGCCCTGTTGCCATCAACGAATTTGAGAAGAACGGCTTTACAAGCATCTTCGACAAGAACAAGATTTCACTTGTAATGGACCACTTCACACCTAACAAGGATATCAAGGCAGCAAAGCAGTGTCAGCAGTGCAGAGGGTTTGCTGACAAGTATGATATCGTGAACTACTACGATGTAGGAAACGTTGGTATCGAGCACGCTCTGCTCCCTGAAAAGGGCTTGGTTGTGCCGTCTGACTGTGTAATCGGTGCAGACTCGCACACCTGTACATACGGTGCACTCGGAGCATTCTCTACTGGCGTTGGCTCTACTGATATGGCGGCTGGTATGGCAACAGGCGAGGCTTGGTTCAAAGTTCCTGCGGCTATCAAGTTCAACCTTACAGGCAAGCTTAACAAGTGGGTAAGCGGTAAGGACGTTATTCTCCACATTATCGGTATGATCGGCGTTGATGGTGCGCTTTACCGTTCTATGGAGTTTACAGGCGAGGGTATGCACACACTCTCTATGGACGACAGACTCTGTATGGCTAATATGGCAATCGAGGCTGGTGCAAAGAACGGTATCTTCGAGGTTGACGACGTTACCCTTGAATATGTAAAGGGAAGAACCAACAGACAGTTTGAAGTATTTAAGGCTGACGACGACGCTCACTACGATCAGGTTATTGACATTAACCTCAGCGAAATCAAGCCCACAGTTGCATTCCCGCATCTGCCTGAGAACACAAAAACAATCGACGAGGCTGAAAAGCTTGACATCAAGATTGACCAGGTTGTAATCGGCTCTTGCACAAACGGCCGTTACAGTGACCTTGAAATCGCTGCTAAAATCGTTAAGGGCAAGAAGGTTGCAAAGGGCGTTCGTGCAATCGTAATTCCCGGTACACAGCAGATTTACCTTGACGCTTTGAAGAACGGTCTGCTTGAAACCTTCATTGAGGCTGGAATGGTTGTTTCCGCTCCTACCTGCGGTCCGTGTCTTGGCGGTCACATGGGTATCCTTGCTCCCAACGAGAGAGCAGTTTCCACAACCAACCGTAACTTTGTAGGAAGAATGGGCGATGTAACATCTGAGGTATACCTTGCAAGCCCTGCTGTTGCGGCGGCAAGTGCCATTGCAGGCAAGATTTCGGGGGATTTTGAATAATGGTAAAGCACGTTATTATCTGGAATCTGAAGGAAATGTCCGCAGAGGACAAGGCTCAGCGTAAGGCTCTCATAAAAGAGGGGCTTGAAAGCCTGAAAGGGAAGATAGACGGTCTTGTGGAAATCAAGGTTGTAACCGAGCTTCTTCCGTCCTCAAACGGCGACCTTATGCTTGACAGCACCTTCACTGACGAAGCCGCTCTCAAGGCTTACGCTGTTCACCCCGAACACGTTAAGGTTGCAGACGAGCGTGTAAGACCATTTACCGCTGAAAGAAAATGCGTTGATTTTGAAATATAAGGAGATTTACAATGAAAGCACATGGATTTGTACATAAATATGGCGATAACGTTGATACAGACGTAATTATTCCCGCACGTTATCTTAACACCGCTGACCATAAGGAGCTTGCTTCCCACTGTATGGAGGATATCGATAAGGACTTCGTAAAGAATGTAAAGCAGGGCGACATTATGGTTGCGAATATGAACTTCGGCTGCGGAAGCTCCCGTGAGCACGCACCTATTGCTATCAAGGCAAGCGGAATCAGCTGTGTAATCGCATCTACATTCGCTCGTATCTTCTACCGTAACGCTATCAATATCGGTCTTGCCATTCTCGAATGCGACGAGGCGGCAAAGGATATTGACGCAGGCAACGAGGTAGAAATCGACTTTGATACAGGTGTTATCACAAACGTAACAAAGGGCAAGACCTATCAGGCACAGCCGTTCCCTGAGTTTATCAAGGAGATAATCGACAAGGGCGGTCTGCTTAATTCTCTCAAGAAGTAAGGCTGACGGAAAGGAAATACTGAAATGGAAAAGAATATTGCGGTTATCAAGGGCGACGGAATCGGCCCAGAGATAGTAACCGAGGCTATGAAGGTGCTGGACAAGGTTGCTGAAAAGTTCGGACACAAGTTCAACTACGAACAGCTGCTGATGGGCGGTTGCTCTATCGATGCAAATGGCGTTCCGCTTACAGATGAAACAATCGAGCGTTGCAAGGCTTCTGACGCTGTGCTTATGGGCTCTATCGGCGGCAACACAACCACATCTCCGTGGTATAAACTGCCTGCTAATCTCCGTCCTGAGGCTGGTCTTCTTGGACTGCGTAAGGCACTCGGACTGTTTGCAAACCTCCGTCCGAGCGTGCTGTATCCTCAGCTTACAGAGGCTTGCCCTCTCAAGAAGGAAATTGCTGAAAAGGGCTTTGATATGCTGATTATGCGTGAGCTTACAGGCGGACTTTACTTCGGCGAGCGTAAGACAGAGGAAATGGACGGCGTTATGACCGCTATCGACACTCTGAAATACGACGAAAACGAAATCCGCCGTATTGCAAAGAAAGCCTTTGAGGTTGCTATGCAGCGCCGCAAGAAGGTTATCAGCGTTGACAAGGCTAACGTTCTTGACACCTCAAGATTGTGGAGAAAGGTTGTCGAGGAAGTTGCGAAGGACTACCCCGAGGTTACCCTTGAGCATATGCTCGTTGACAACGCCGCAATGCAGTTGGTAAAGGACCCCGCCCAGTTTGACGTTATGGTAACCGAAAATATGTTCGGTGATATTCTCTCCGACGAGGCTTCAATGATTACTGGTTCTATCGGAATGCTTGCTTCTGCTTCTATGAACGAAACAAGTTTTGGTCTGTACGAGCCGAGCGGCGGTTCTGCTCCTGATATTGCAGGACAGAACAAGGCTAACCCGATTGCAACTATTCTCTCTGCTGCAATGATGCTCCGCTATTCATTCAAGATGGACAACGAGGCAGACGCAGTTGAAAAGGCTGTAAATGATGTGCTTGAGGCTGGCTATCGCACAGGCGACATTATGAGCGAGGGTATGACACTTGTTTCTTGCTCTGGTATGGGAGATAAAATCAGTGAGTTTATCTGAAAAGTGTATTGCAGACCTTGAAGCAAGTATCAAAGATTTGAATGAAAAAGGGAAATTTTCACCTGCAACAGAGGAGGAGATGAAACAGCTCTCTGACCTTTGTGGCGGTGAAATACCCGAGGTTATGCAGAAATTCTTCGCTGAGTGTATGCCTCAGGAGGAAGTGGAGATTGGAAATTGTGTCTTTTATCCGCTTTCAAGAATACTTGCGGAGAACAACGACTATGTTCCTGGGTGCATAATCAAGCCGTTTGGTTTTGTAACGATTGCTTCAACTCTTGACGGTGATGCGTTTGCAGTTGATACGACAAGCCCTGAATGTCACGTCTATCAATGCTCACACTCGCTTATTTCCGAAGATGGAATGTCATTTTATGCTAAAAAAACAATGGTACATCTTGAATTGAATTATGAGAATATAATCAAGTGTTCTCTTAAAATAGCTAAAAATGGTTTCTGCGGTTTCCTCACCTTGGCGAAATATGGTTATGTCGGAAATGATAATGTTGTTGATTATGCAATTAAACATTACAAAAAGAGTAAATGATTACTTTTTGGAAAGGGTGACAAGATAAGTGGCTTTAACTAAAAAAACTATCACAGATATTGAAACCAGCATAAGAAAGCTGACAAAAAAGGGCAAGTTTGCCCCTGCCACAGAGGACGAGATGAAACAGCTCTCCGACCTCTGCGAGGGCAAAATGCCCGAAGATATGCAGAAATTCTTTGCTGAATGTATGCCTCAGGAGGAAGTAGACCTTGGCGACTGCGTGCTTTATCCGCTTTCAAGAATACTTGCGGAGAACAGCGACTATGTTCCTGGTTGCATAATTAAGCCGTTTGGCTTTGTAACGATTGCCTCAACTCCCGACGGTGACGCAATTGCGCTTGATATCACAAAACCCAAGGGTCATATTTATCAGTGCTCGCACTCGCTGATTTCCGAGGATGGAATGTCGTTCTATGCTGATGAAATGGTACATCTTGACCTTAATTATGAGAATATCATAAAATGCTCGTATGATGCACGGCCTAATTTCTGTGAATTTATCAAGTGGGCAAAATACGGCACATTCGGAACAAATTGTTTAATTAAACGTGTAATTGAGGAATACGAGAACAATAATTGATTGTTTTCGATTTGCTTGACAACAAGGATTTTGTAATTTAAAAATCAAAAGGGGCAGAAACAGCCCCTTTTTTGTTGACAATAACTGTTTGATATGATAAAATGTAATGTATATAAACTACATAAAGGAAGATAGTGTATGAGTTTTTTAGATAATTTGCTTAATGGCAACAAGCCCAAGGTTGAGATAGTGAAAAGTATCAATGTTGATGCGTATCCGTGGTGTAATTCTGCGGTATTATTCTCGGTTAAAAACGGAAAAGCCTCATTAAAGCATATATGTAACGATGATGAATACGAACGATATTGGTACATCTCGCAGTTAGAATTGAACCAAAAGCCGTTATTAAGGATTGATGAACCGCTATGTTCTACCTGTTCGGCTATTCTTGCAACGGGTTATGGAATTGAAAATATTGATTGTGCGGAACTCAATGAAGTAAGTAAAAATATCAATTCCGAATATGTTGATTTAGAAACATCATTTGAAATATTAAAGCCGCTTTTGGGGCTACTGGACGACGGTATTTATATGTTGGCAGATGTTCCTCATTATCCAACAGATGGCGACGGTAAGTTTTTCTATGATATATCTAATGAGGATACAAAAATTACTGCTGCATGTACAGATTATTATAATTACGATTTTTTAACTGTCACAGAGGGCTTTCCTGCATATCTTTATCCAACGCAGTCGGATAGATGTATTAACAGGGAACGTGTTGATTACTATGTTGAACTATTTAAGAACGCCAAAAATCCTCCCCGTGCAATTGCATATCACGAAAAGGGGTTTGTAAGTGCATTGCTTGACGGACATCATAAAGCGGTTGCGGCGGCAAAACTGGGTGTGCCGATAAATTGTCTTACTATAATAAGAGGCTTTGAACATACTCATGGTTATGTAAATGGAAATATAACCGAAACTATTTATTTCTCGTCTATTGAGTTGCCTAACGAATACGAGGAGTTTATAAGTGCAAAAGAACCACAAGTTGTACATTTGGAGATTAAAAACTATCAACTTATCAAAAATGTGTTAGCCGATATAAATTCCATAATAGAGGCTTACCCGACAGTAGATGAACTCACCAAAATATATGCGATACGGCTCGAAAATACAGAAATAACTGATGAATTAGTCGGCGAGTGGTTTGCCGATAAAAGCAAAGAAAAT
>JAZQBH010000328.1:0-3809 GCA_045545655.1 Oscillospiraceae bacterium | reverse complement strand
ACATCTTCTGTCATTAAAACACTGAATGGCTGATAGCTTACAAACTGTCCTGAAATAACCCTAAATAAAATATATGGAACAAAACAAAGTATAGTTCCGATAATCGCTTTAATGACATTGTTTTTTACCAAGCCAAAGCTTTTAAAACTTAATTTTCTGAATAAACACACAATCGTTATTCCTAATCCGGCAAGTCCATACTGAAAACCGGCTACTACTATCAAACGCAGCAATACATGAATATCAACATTCTTCATAAATACGGATAAATCTTTACTGAACATTGCATAACACATATACACTGTGCCACTTACAATTGCAATTATCCATAAATCCGTGTCTAATTTCCTTTGTTCCAAAGTTAATTTCTTTTTCATAATCATCTCCATCAAATTCTTATTTGTCATCAAGTTAATTATAACAAAGCGCTCGCATAAAGTCAATGTCAAAAGCGGCTTTTCAATACTTCTATATAACTATCCGTCTTACGAAGTCAGGGCATCTGCTTATTGGGATTTCAGCTGTCGCTTTCGATACCGCTTTCAAGTCCGAGGATATCGGCGGAGTTGTCCGTTTCGAGAGTGTCGACACTTTTCAGCTTGTTGAGCATCATTCGTGAGCGTGTGCCGACAAGCTTATCAAGATTTTCGTCGGCGGTTCTGAGCGCCTTCTGCGTTTTTGCAAGCACGTCGTTGAACTTTTCAAACTCTCCACGCACTGCACCGAGGATAGTCCACACCTCGTTACTGCGTTTCTGGATTGCAAGCGTGCGGAAGCCCATATAAAGCGAATTGAGCATTGCCGCCATCGTGGACGGGCCTGCTATATTGATGTTGTATTCTCGCTGAAGAAGTTCTACCATACCGTGGTCTACCGCCTCGGCATACAGTCCCTCAAAGGGCAGGAACATTATGCCGAAATTCGTGGTGTATGGCGGCTGAACGTACTTGTCACGGATGTCCTTTGCGCAGAGTTTAAGACGGGTTTCAAGGTCCTTCCACGCTTTCTGTATCTGCTCACGGTCGCCGCTGTCGCAGGCGTCACGGTAATGTGCGTAGGTGTCGCCCGGGAATTTCGAGTCCACAGGGAGATATACGGGCTTGTTGCCGTCGCCAGGGAGCTTTATAGCAAATTCCACGGGGTCACGGCTGCCCTCAACGGTTACAACATTTGTGTCATACTGCTCGGGGGCGAGTATCTCGGAGAGGATATTCCCCAACTGCATTTCGCCGAGGATACCTCTGTTCTTCACGTTGGAAAGCACCTTTTTGAGGTCGCCCACACCCGACGCAAGCGTCTGCATTTCGCCAAGGCCCTTGTAGACATTTTCAAGCTGTTCGCTTACTGTCTTGAACGAGCGGTTGAGCTTTTCTTCAAGCGAGGTCTGTAATTTCTGGTCAACGGTGTTGCGGATTTCGTCAAGGCGCTTGCCGTTGTCCTCGCGGATTGTGGTCATCTGCTTGTTGAGCGAGTCCTGCATATTTGCGATAGCCGCCGCATTACTGCGTTCCATTGTGGCAAGGCGGCTCTCGAAAAGCTGTAACTGCTTTACCATATTGTCGGCAGAGGCGGTCTGCTCCTTGCGGATACTGTCCTGCAGGGTCTTGATTGACGTGGTGTTGCTCTGCTCCATAGTGGCAAGGCGGTTTTCAAAAAGCTGGAGTTGCTTTACGGTGTTGTCGGAGGCGGTTGTCTGCTCCTTTCGGAGAGCGTCGCCAAGTCTGCCCACGGACTCAGACAGCTCTGTGCGGAGCTGTTTCTGCGAGGTTTCGTCAGACTGCTGAATGGAAAGCAGGTTGTCCTTTACAATGGCGGTGCGTTCTTTGAGGTCCACAAGGCTTTCTTGGATAGCCTTTGTGCCGTCGTTTCGTGCGCTTGCGGAATTTATACGCACCAGCAATGCGATGATAACTGCCGCCGCAATAATCAGCACAGCGAGCAGTACAACAATAACGATATCCATAGTGTTCTCCTTTTAGGTAATTCGGGTGTGTGTACAGTAATTATTTTAGCATAATCTGCGGAATAAGTCAAGGGAAAGGCGGTGCAAGCGGAAATACCAACAGTGTAGTTATCCTCTCAGATTAACGGACTTTGCACGAAAATCACACAAAAAGGGGAGTGGTACAACTCTTGCAGAGAAGTTGTTTTACTGCTAATTATATATAATTTCACAGGGTTTCACGGGCGACAGCCCCGCAACTTCCTCAAATAAAAAGTTAAGCAAGGGGGGGCGTGGGGGCAACGCCCCCCATAGCGAGGCTCTGCCTCGCCACTCCCTTTCTTTTGTGCAATCAGCCAATGAAAAGCCTTCTGACAATCCCCGAAATATGGAAAAATACAATTACCTCAAAAAATGAAATGAACTTCAAGAAAACGAGAATAACAGAGAGAAACACAGAGAAATTGAAAGAAAAAGGGCTATATTTTAAATTTAAGCCAAAAACCCCTTGACAAATCGGATAAAAGCGTGTATAATAACATTTGTTGATTGTTGAAGAAGGGAGAGCTACGCTCTCTTGCAATTTAAAGAAATCAAAATTTAAGGAGGAAACAACTATGTCAACTTATATGGCAAAGCCCGCTGATGTTGAGCGCACATGGTACATCATTGATGCCGCTGGCAAGCCCCTCGGCCGTGTTGCTGCACAGGCTGCTCACATTCTCAGAGGCAAGCACAAGCCCACATTCACACCTCACGTTGATTGCGGCGACCACGTTATCGTTATCAACTGCGCAAAGGCAGTTCTTACAGGTAAGAAGCTGGAGCAGAAGAAGTACTACTGGCACACCGGCTGGATTGGTCACCTCAAGGAAGAGGGCTACGACAAGATGATGAGAGAGAACCCCGGTAAGGCAATGACACTTGCTATCAACGGTATGCTCCCCAACAACACACTCGGCAGAAAGGCTCTCACCAGACTTCGTGTTTACGCAGGTGCAGAGCACAATAACGCGGCTCAGAAGCCCGTTGAATTCAAATTCTAAGGAGGGCTTTTAGTATGTACGAATCTAAGACATCTTATTACTATGGCACGGGCAGAAGAAAGCACTCGGTTGCTCGTGTAAGAGTATATCCCGGCAGCGGAAATATCACTATCAATAACAGAAGCATTGACGATTACTTCGGTCTTGATACACTCAAGCTTATCGTTCGTCAGCCTCTCGCACTCACCGACCTCGTTGGTAAGTTCGACATTGTTTGCACAGTTGCAGGCGGCGGCGTAACAGGTCAGGCTGGTGCTATCCGTCACGGTCTTTCCAGAGCGCTTCTCCAGTACTCCGACGACCTTCGTCCTGTACTCAAGAAGGCTGGCTTCCTCACTCGTGACCCGAGAATGAAGGAAAGAAAGAAGTACGGTCTCAAGGCTGCACGTCGTGCTCCTCAGTTCTCCAAGAGATAAGAAATCGCCTTTTTATACTGGCGAAAATCTCGTATTTACGTTGTTTTGTTCGGTTTGGGTTTGTCTGAAATATGGTGGATTTCGAACGGTAACTAACACGTAACTAACGGGTAACAAACAAGTATTCAAGGCATTCATCGGTTGGTGAATGCCTTATTTAATAATAAAACGTTTTCTGCTTTTATTATAATTTTGCATAATTAGACTAAAATGGCACATAATCATTATAATATAATTCATCAGATTGTATTGACACGCCGAAAAATATATAGTAAAATATAATAGCAGAAGCTGACCGTGATGAATGGAGTGAGGTTTATGAATTTTAAGATTAAGAATTTCGGAAAGATTGCCGAGGCTAATATTAAACTTGACGGCATCACTGTCATTTGCGAAGTCGGATCG
>JAZQBH010000327.1:0-15782 GCA_045545655.1 Oscillospiraceae bacterium | reverse complement strand
GTAGATATTCCGATATCGGGCGCAATAAGAGTAAACTCACGTTTCGTTTCTGAAGAAATACCTCATAATCTCGGCATCGGAGATGTAAGTATTAGCGTTTCTGTGGAATTCAGCGACGATGACGAACGCAGACTGCTTTTCGGAAACGGCGAGGTATTTGCAAGTAAGAATGAAAACAAAGCAGTTCCGCGTATAGAATCTGCGGCTATATTGTTCCCAGACAGAGGAACATTCAAGGTAGGAATCCGTCTGATGGACTATGTTGACGGATATTCCGTAAGAGTACGCTGGTTTGCGTATAAGCCCACAAGAGATTCTGCCGAACTGCGTTCAATGGATAACATTGTGATAAAGATTACTCCTGATATATCCAAGCTGAAGCCTTTGGAGAGAGTTCGTTTCTCTGCTGTGGTAGAGGGCAGCGATAACGATGGAGTTATATGGTCAGTGAATGACGCTGACGGCGGAAACATTGACGAAAACGGACTTTATCAAGCGCCGTCTATTCCCGGTACATACGAGATTGTGGCGTGCAGTTCATCTGATGAGTCCAAAAGAACGTCTGCATTTGTTATTGTGGAGGAATAAACTCAACAGCGAAAGAGGGTTAGTGAAGTGCTTGGTCTTATTAACGGCGGTAAATACAAGATCATTGAGATTTTAGAAAGTAATGATGACTATGAGGCGTCATTATGTATGGATGTAGCAGTAAATAATGATTATGCTATGTACATAGTAAATAAATATAAAAGTAAGACAGTACTTTGCGAATTTTTGCCGTTGTGCTACACTCTGTCAAAGGACTCTTGCAGAGATTTTGTCGAACTAATCACTTCAGACGGCAGCGTGGCTGCTCTGTTTAAGTATTATACAGGCACGAAGATTTATGATTTTTTTGTAAAGGGCAGAGTGCTGACCTATGAAGAAAGAATGGAGTATGCAAACCTTCTTCTTGCCGCAGCGCTTGAGTTGGATATGCTTGAGGATTACCTTGCATACTGCGCATTGCAGCCTGATTGTGTGCGCGTTGACAAAACGAATAAGAGAATAGGGTTCAATTATATTGTGCCGCCGAAAAAAGAAGAAATACCCGAAAACTTTAAAAGTTCCAGTCTGGGTGCTATGCTCAGGGCAATTTTTCCGAGAGAGAGATACCTTCCGGCTGAAATCGAGGATTTTTATATGGATGTGGAAAGCGGCAGGTATCAATCGTGTCTTGAAATTTTTTCAGCGTGGAGAACAATTCGCAATGCTGCTGATAAGTCACACGAATTGTATCTCAAGGAATCCATAGTCCAGTATTTTATAAGAAGCTTTAAGCGCAAAAAGCTTCTGAAGAAACGCAGAGCTCGTTTGGCTACGCAGAATAACTGACGGGGGTCTATCCAAAATGATTAAGAAGATAATAAGTTTTATTGTCATATTTATCGCGTATATGATTATTGGTGTTGCTCTTGTTTTAGGAACATCTAATTTTGGATTGGGCTATGGCACTGCTGATAATAATGACTTGATTGGATACAGCTATGCTCTTGACAGAGCGGGAAATATTTACTACATATCTGATGACGGCGCAAGTTCGTTGGTTATGTTAGACTCTTCAGGCAAGAAACTGTTGGAAAAAAAGCTTGATACTGATATATTCGGCGAGCATTTCTATATAAATGACATCTATGTTGACCACGATAAGGGAATATATCTCACTTCGTACAAGTACGACAGCAGCACTTTGTTTGTTACTGAAGCGTCAATTCACCTTTTCCTTGAAGACGGTACATATTCTGATATGGTGTTTAGCCAGAAGCTGATGGTATATCCTAATGGCAGTACAGGTATTATATCTTCGTTGAGTGAAGATGACAACAAGATATATTTCTCCGTGCTTAACGGCTCAATGGCGGAGGTATTTTCCCTGCCTAAGGACAACAGCGAGCCCGCTGCAAAGATAAAGGACTATAACCTTGATGAAACAGCGGTGTATGGCTGGTTTACAACACCAACAGGCGATGTTATTGTAGGCGGAAAAGATGGTATAAGAGCGTACACCGACACAGGTGTTATTGATATTGATGATACAAAGGGAAGTATTTTTGATTCCTTCTGGAATGGTATCGGGTTGTATTATGCAATGGATTCTTCAACCGGAGATATCAATGTAATCTCCTCGGATTACGGAATTTCATCCGTAGTAAGCGGCGACAGGATTCTTAATGTTCAGCACGGAGTGTCTATCAGTGATATGAGCGAGGTGACGCTTGGTATTACAGGTAACATACTCGGTGTTGTCAGGGACAGCAGAGATACTCTTTTTCTGGGCAGTTTCTCACTTATGTCTGAGATATTTACAAATGATATTGACAACGGTGAGATGATAAATATAGTTCTGGCAATAGTTGCCGTAGCTGTGGCTGTAATACTGTTGTCGATACTTACTTGGGATTTCTATTGTTCAATCCTTAAAATGCGTATTTCAATCCTTCTTCGTCAGTCCTTGCTGATTGCAATGCTTATTTTTGTGGGATTGTATTCACTTTCATTTTTAGTGATAATCCCTCAGGTTGAAAAAATAGTAACATCAAATTATCAGCATGAGGCACGGCTTATTGCAAACTCCTTCGAGCGTTCAATGACAGGTGTTCTGATGGCTGATGGGGATATTTCTTACAGAGCCTACGAAAGCTATCTTGAGAAATTTGGAATTGCAGCCCAGATCAACACTGATAATGAAACCTCAAGCGATGATGAGCTGCCGCAGGTAACATTGGTTGAAAAATATAACAAAAAGGCAAGGGTAGTAGCGTCAAGCGAAAGATTTTCGAGAGGTTATCCCGCAAACAGAATCCTGAACGGCTGCAATATTTCAGACGCACTGAAACAGGCCGATGACAATGGCGGCGAAACCTTTATAATCAGCAAAGATGTTGACGGCGAGCGGCTTTTCCTGGTGCGCCGCACAGATATACTTAACAGCGTTACACCTGCATATATTCTGGTAGGAATAAGATTGAACGGGCTGTCAGAGGCTATTGACAATATCGGCACGATGATTAACCTTTGTCTGGTTGCAGGCGGTGCCTTGATTGTAATATTCCTGATGATAATTGAGAACATTACAGCAGCAGCCGTAAGAAAGCTGAAACGTTCTGTTGAAAATATCACATCAGGCAATTACAAATCTACTGCCAATATTCACACAGGCGATGAGATTGAGGATTTGTCTATGTCTGTAAATGCCCTCTCGGCACATATAGTAAGCAAAACGACAAGTCTTGAAAAGCTTAATGATTCCTATTATAGATTTGTTCCGCTTGGATTTTTGAAAAATCTTGGAGAAACCAAGTGTGAAAGAATAAACAAATCGCTCCATACAAAGAAGAATATGACAACTATGCTGCTTCACTTCAGCTTTTCGCAGCCGCTTACAAGTATGGAGCCGCAGGAAATTTTTGATAGTGTAAACTCTGTGTTTGAGCAGATTACTCCCGTAATCACGGGCAACAACGGCACAGCATACAACTTCCTTTCAGATGGATTGAATGCTATCTTCCCCGATTCTTCAGAAAATGCGCTTCAGGCGGCTATCAGAATAAGAGAAATTCTTACTGCATTCAACGAAGTGCAGCGGTTGAAGGGCAAACGCACAGTTGATGTACGAATTGTAATCGGCAAGGACGAGGTTCTGCTGGGCTTTGTAGGCGACGATACACGTATGGAATCCACGGCAGTATCCACCGCTATCAACGAGAGTGTGGAAATAGAGAAGATATGTGTTGACAGCGGTCTTTACATAGTAATGACCGAAAGCGCATATCTTGATTTGCCCTCTGATAAATACAGAAGTCGTTGCATAGGCATTTTCAATACCGAGGCTTCTGGCGAAAAGAAATTGTATGATTTGTTTGACAGTGACCCATATTCACTTATCAAACTTAAAGAGCAGTTTATCAGCAGATTTGAGGTTGGCGTAAATCTCTTTGAAAAGAAGGATTTTGTAAACGCAAGAAATATGTTTATGGATATTGTAAAATATGCGTCTGATGACGGCGTATCCAGAAACTATATGTATCTTGCAGAACACAACCTCGGCTCTGAAAACAAGAATTATACCTATTCCGTTTTTAATAAATAACGGTCGGAAGGATTGCTAGTATTATGATACGACAGCTTATCAGCAACATCAGTATGTTGCTCAGAGTAATAAAGAATATGTTGCTGCGGCCGTTCAGACTTGTCGGCAGCAAGGTAATGTCCTACTTTGCTATGAGCAGGATACTGAACAAGCTGCCGGGTGTTGCCCAGAAGCTGCCGAAGATACTGAAAACAAAACCCGAAAAGCGAGAGGATTACTTCGACTGGGGCACGATATATGTAGCAAAATCGCTGGTGATTATTGTTGCAGTGCTGCTTGTGGCTATCCCGTTGCTGATAATCTTTGTAATTGCGCCTTTGTTTACGCGTTGGTTTGGTGTTAAGGAATTTCAGAAGGACGATATGACGCTTTCCAATTACAGCGGAAAGGTTTGCGTATATTACGATGAGGGTTTTGAACAGCTGCGGTTTGAGGGAAAAGTAAAAAAGGGACTTGCTATTGAATATGGCGAGGAGTATTACGAAAACGGCAGAATACAGTATGCGGGCAACTTTGAGGCGAACGAATACAGCGGCAATGGTATCAGCTATTACGAAGATGGCTCTGTAAAATACCGTGGCGTGTTTCTCAACGGCGAGTATCACGGTCAGGGCGAATATATCAACGAAGAAAAAGTAAAGTTTGTCGGCACTTTTGAAAACGGCAGTCTTAACGGCAGAGGCACAATGCTGAAAAACGATGTTATTGTTTATGAAGGCAACTTTTCCGATGGTCAGCTTTCTGGTGAAGGCAGAATTCTTTATAACGACGGCACAGTGCAGTATTCAGGTATGTTCAGCGGAGGAAAGCTGAACGGCAGCGGAATGGAGTTCTACAAAGACGGCACTTTGAAATATAATGGCAGCTTTGTAACAGGCTTGTATGACGGAAACGGAGTGCTCTATTCTTCTGATGGTGCAAAGCTGTATTCAGGAGATTTTGAGCTTGGCAAGTATTCGGGCGAAGGCACTCTGTATGGCGAAAACGGCAAAAAGCTCTATTCGGGCGAATTTGAGGCTGGCGAATACAGCGGAAGCGGTGTATTAAGTTCAGCAGATGGTCACGTAACCGAGGGTAATTTCGCTTTGGGAGAGCTTTCAGGCACAGCAACACGTACATATCCCAACGGATTGAAGTATATCGGCGCAATTTCAGATGATATGCTTAACGGAAACGGCTCACTCACTGAAACAGTAGGCAATTTTGGCTACACAGGGCCTTTCGTAGATGATGATATTGATTACGCTGCCTTGCTTAAGCTTGACAGCAACGAGGTTAAGGAACTGTTTACATCAGAGCTTACACAAAAGGTTGATTCTGATTGTTTCTACCTTTCAAGCGATAATTACGGACTTACCATAAAATGCCGATTTGCAGAGGCAGGCGGCAAGACATCTGTAACAGAAATTGCCAGTCTGCCCAGATTGTCAGAGGGCGCAGTGATTTCAAAGGATTCGGATATTGACGCTCCTAACGCCGCTAAAAAAGGCGAAAGCGACGCGCGGCTTTCAGGCTGGATATCTGAAAAGTATGGCATATCTGCTGATTCGGTAGATTGTTGGTCGGCTGAATATGCTGGCGTACGCGTCTACTACTGGACTGACAAGGAAACAGGCAAGCTTGTGCTGAAATCTGCCGTGCCCAGAGGTAGCGGAGCGGCACGTCCTGACGACAGTAGTGAAGAGCTGAGCGGTCTTGCAAGAGAAGACATCATCAAACTGTTTGAAGACCTTGGTCTTGATATTGAAGACTTTGAAAGTCTTGGATTTTAATTGAAGGGAGGCGGCGGATATGAAAAAAGGAGCGGCTGTGGCTGCAGTAGCTATTTTTTCGCTGGCGGTGAGCGTATGCGCTGAGGCTGTTTACACACAGGGCCGTACAGCAGCGTTGAATTCAGGCGAATATCTGCCGCAGCTTACAGAGCTTAACTCGCAGGTGCTTTCTGCACAGAAAGGGTACTTGTCCGACAGCAGCGAGGAGGCTTCAGCTTTTACCTCATTATATTCTGACAGACTGGGGCTTGTTCAGGAATACAATGACCTTGTAGAGGTGCAGTCCTCTGAACTGAAGATAAAACTGATAGATTATGATGTGGCTTTAAAAAAGCTTAAATTTAAAATTGACGATTACTACAGCCTTAAAGCAGACGCTCAAGCGGCAGAAAACGAATATAAGCTTGGCAATGCAGAATATAAGGATTTTCAGACGGTGCAAAAAAGCTGTGAGGAGCTTTATTACAGCATAAAATCGGATTTGTTTGACATCAGCGTGATGAAAGCTGATATTGAAAATATAACACGTCAGAAATTGTCTGACAGCTTTAATTTCGAAAGTCTTTATTTCATCACTGACGCCCTCAGACTGGACGTATCATCATACACTGATATGTCGGATTTTGATACGATATGTCACCCTGTTGATTTTACATCTGAGCCGGATAAGCCCGTTGACTGCACTGAACAGCTCAACACATCAATACGTTTATATTACGCTCTTGGCGACCTGATGAGAGAATACATCTCCACTTCAACCGAGATAAAGCAGTTAAAAGAAGACATAAAGCTTGGATATGCCGACAGCTCTGCCCTGAAGGAAGCGCAGACCGCTTGCAATACCGCATATCTTGCCGCCTATGAGGGCAAAGCGGAGTATGCAAAGTCGCTCATTGCCCTTGACGACGCTTTGGGTAATGCAATCATTTCTCCGCTGGCAATGAGTGGAGAGCTTTCCAGAACATATACAAGTATGCTGCCGCAGGAGATAAGCGGCGCAGGACTCTGGCAGATACGCAGCAGCGGCAATTCGCGCGTGTTTGTGCCTACAATCAGCCCTGAAGAAATCTTTGTGGATAAGGATTATGATTACTACTACATAATCACATACAACGGAAAACAGATCGGCAGAGCAAATGCAAGGTCGGGCTGTAAGCTTAGCGCAGCTGAATATTCGTCCGACGCACCTTATGCCGTCATTACATATTATCTTGGCAGTGCCGAGGCTGGCAGCTATAAACTGGATGTGTTCAGTCCTGTCGGAGCTTTTGTCAACTGATTATGAAAGGAAATTTGAAATGTCAGAATATACCGCAATATATGAGGCAGCAGAATCCCTTGTGGACTTGTTAAGAAAAAATCTCACCCCCGAACCTATTGCAAAGCCTGAGCATATTGGTCTGTGCGAGCCGCAGGAACCCGAGGATTATCAGCTTACAGTGTGGGTATACAACGTTGAGGAGTGTAAAGATACAGGAAAACGTACAGGTTTTTATCCAGACCCGACAAATCCTTCTATAGAGCGCTTTGCTCCGCTTCAGACGAAGCTTCATCTGCTTGTGTCTGTTCATTCCAAGGCGTCTGCAATGCAAAAGCACGCCGACCGTTATCGCATACTCGGCGGCGCAATGCAGCTTATCCGCGATAATCCGCATATTCCTCAGGAATATCTTCAGGGCTCGCTGAAGGAACAGGAAGAAAGCGTACTTATGGAGATTGTAAATCTTAATTCCGAGGAACTTTCGCGTATATGGAACAACTCAAGCAAAACGATTGTGCCTTCTTTTGGCGTGGATATTACTCAGGTATTCATCAAGTCGCTGCGCACCAGACAGGCTGCCGCCCGTGTTACTTCTGCTGAAATTGTTACCAAGCAAAAGAATAATACATCAAGAAGGTGATTTCTTATGATTAAGCGTGTATCCTGCGTACTGAAAATTTTCGACAGCAGTACCAATTATCCTCTGAAACGCTCGCAGGTGTGCATATCCGTAGATGGCTGTGCCGCTGAGGTTATTTATAAGGAAGGCGGATATTTCGTTCTGGCTGACCTTGCAGAGGGAGAACATAAGATAGAAATAACCTCTACTGTATTTCAGAATGAATCACTGCTGATCAATGTTGATTACAGCGTGAATTTCAATGAGCTTATGGACGTACTGACTGTAATGCTCAATCCCTCAGAGCGTCACCCTCAGGCATTGCGGGGCTGTGTATTAAAAGGCACATTCAGCAAGGCAGAGTGTATCAGCTTTTATGTAGCTAGCTCGTCGGTAGGGCTAAAGCTGGCTGAGGACAATGCAGATAAAGGAAAACAGACTGTAAAGCTGTTTTCAGGCGGAGCAAGAGTAATGCTTCCCTCGCTTTTTCATATCAACGATAAAACCGAAAAAAACTGTGAGTTTGTTATGATAAATTCCGCAAGAGGCGACGAGCATATTCTGGGAAAACCACTTCAATTTGCTCATAAGCGTTCAACGGAGTTTATCCCTATGGTGCAGTATCATAGCGCAGAAGATGGCTCGTTTTTTGCTGTGCTCCCCGCGGGAAGCTATTCGTCGGGAGAGGTTACTATGCTGATAGAAAGCAAAAACAAACTGATTTCAAAGACAATAACAGTAAACAAAACAGGGATAAACAATATCGATATTGTTAAAATCTAGGGAGGCGCTGGTCAGATATGGCAAATATGGCAGTTATGAATTCAATGTGTCAATGCTCGTTTGGAACTGTGCCTGCACCATTGATGGCTACATCTCAGACAACAGTGATGGGCTCGAATATGATTTCGGCTACAATTATGGACATCCCCAAGCCGCCAATGACCTTCGGAATGTGCAGCTCGCTGGCAAACCCTACGGTTCAGTCAGCCACTACCTCGGCTGGAGGAGTGCTTACCCCTATGCCTTGCGTACCTGCCTGTGCAGCCCCGTGGACGCCCGGCTCGCCGACAGTGCTTATAGGCGGCAAGCCTGCGCTTAACACTACAAGTATGTGCACTTGCAGTTATGCAGGAGTTATACGAATAACGAATACAACGGCCACAACCATACAGATACCGTAAGGAGATGAACTGAATGAACAAATTAAAGCTGCTGTTTGTACTGCTTATGGCGGCGCTTGTAACTTTTACTGCGCAGCGGCTGTATTTCCTTAAAAATGATGTTATGGACAGGGCGTACAGTGATATAATCTTCACTCGTCTTTCGGTTGAGGTGCAGACCTTTACCCGACAGATTGAATACGGATTGAAGAATGGCAAAAACCTTGAAAATTTCTACAATATGCAGGGTGTTCTTAACGAAGTAAAGCGCTGCTATAGCTATATCAATGGAACTTACATAGTGTCAGAGGATTATCGTTTGCTGTATTCAAATTCCGAGGCGGGCGAGGAAGCGTTGTCACGGATGAATGGCACACAGAATTTTGAAAACGGAACGCTCTACGCCGTTTATGATGATAAATCGAACGACAGATACTTCATTTCTATGCCGATATACGGCAGAAATGACAGTCTGGCTGGATTTATGGTGCTGAATGTAAGCTATCTTGCAATTGAAAATACCATAACTGACAGTATGCACGAAAACCTTATTCAATCTGCTGTGTGCGCAACGCTCTGTTTTCTTGTGGGAGTTATTGTGTTGATACACGGCTGCCGCAAAGAAAAAAAGCTGTTCAGCAGCTTTGGTTTAGTATCCCTGTTCACTACAAGCGGTTTTATTCTGGTTGATGGCAGTATTTCAATTTACAGACTGATGGTAAAGAGCGAGAGTATCGTGCAGCAGTCAGTATCAAAAATTGTAATGTCCTTGCAGTACGACCTTGATACTATCGGTGAAAAGGGTGTGGCATTCAATAAAATTTATGACCTTAACACCTGGCTTCTTGAAAGCTGTGATAAAATACCATTTATAGAAAATATAATTTACGATAAGAATTACAAAATATCAGCCATTGTTTCTGAAAAGTATGTTACAGACCAGACATTGAGTTATGCGGGTTATATGGGGCTTGCATTGCTGATATGTGCAGCGGCAGGATTGATATTATATCTTGTTGTTTGTGCAATCGAGAGTTTTCTTGAAAGAAGGAGAAAAAACAATGCAGACACAATTACCGCAGACAGCCGAAATACTGGAACTTCTGAACAAACGAAGGCTGTACCATTCGTTCTTGATTAACGCGCTTGAATCATCTGAAATAGATGAAATAATCCGTTATAATGATTCAGCGGGCATTCACCAGAAGGAAAGCGGATATTGGCTTTTTGGTATAGAGGACAGAGGCGATTTTGCAAAGCTGTATAAAATGATAAACAAACCATTAGGCACTTTTTATGTCAATGACAGTGCTTATTTTACAGAGGTTCTTGACGTTATTCCTAATGCACAGGCACACGAATATGTTCAGTATGTGCTTGAATCAGATGAATTTGTGCCTAACTCCAATTCAATAAATCCTGAAATAGAGGTTGTTGAGCTTGATAAGAGCTGGACTGATTTTATATTAAGCCTTTATCACAGTGAGGAATTCGGACATAAGGATTACATTGACAGATGTATAGAGCTTAATTCAGGCTTTGGCGCAATATGGAACGGTCAGCGTGTTGGGTATGTTACTACTCACCTTGACGGCGAAATTGGTTCAATGGTAATATCAGAATACGCAAGAGGCCGTGGCGTAGGCAGAACGCTTATGCAGTATATCACACCTCAATATGCGAAACGCGCAAGTATAGGCTGCGGATTTGTTCTTCCCGATAACCGCGCTTCAAAGCGAATGATGGAAAATTCCTGCTTCAGGCTTATGGGAAATAATATAATGTGGGTATATCATTGACTGTGTCAATGTGAGAGGAGAAAACAATGAGATTGAAGAAATTGTTGAAAAAAGTATTATCAATAGTTGCCACTGCTGCATTATGTATGTCTTTTGCAGGCTGTGATAACTCAATGCTGACAGGAGATACATTTGTTGATGTAAAACAGCCCGGTACAGAGGGCGGCGGCAGTGTTACCCGTGCATATCAGCCGACAAAGAAGGCAGACGGTTCAAAATTCAAGCTGGCTTATGTAGATATTGACCCGTATAATGAAACATTCCGTATGCTTTATTATGTCATCGAAAGCCTTAAAGCAGACGGCTGGATTGATTACGAAAAGCTGCCCTTCAATCCTGAAACTGACGCAGACTCTCTCGCTTTGATGAACTGGCTTGCAGATAACGCTAAAAGCGAATACATAGAGTTTGATAAAACTGCATTTTATTATACTACCGTTAATACTGAAGAAGAAATTCATCAAAGCCTTATAGACCATATTGAAGTTAAGAACGATATAGACGCAATTCTTACTATGGGTACATCGCCGTCTGTTATGGTGCAGAAATTCAATTTTGATGTTCCCGTGCTGATGTACGCTGTATCAGACCCTATCGGCTCCGGGCTTATAGTATCCTCAGATGATTCGGGAGATGACAGATACTGGGCACACGTTGACTCCTCGGCTTATTCAAGACAGATGCAGTATTATTATGATACTTTCAAGTTTACCAATATCGGCTCTGTTTACGGTGATGAGATTGTCTGCGCACTTGACGACTATCGTGAGGTTGCCAAGAAGAACAATTTCAAGATAACAGAATACAAACTTCAGAGAGAAACCTTTGAAACTGAAGAAGAGTATATCGCCGAGCTTAAAAAAATCTACAAGAAGATGATAACCGAGGATAACATAGACGCTTATGTTCTTAACACCAACGTTATTACATCTGTTGATACAGCAGTAGAATTGATGCAGGTGTTCTTTGACGCAAAAATTCCAGTGTTTGCTCAGGTAGGTTCTGCTTATGTAAAGAGCGGCGCGGCACTGTTGATTGTTGACCCCCGTGACGCAGTAGGAACAGGGCCTTTTGTATCCAACATTATCGGCTCTGTATTCAATGGTTCTTTGCCGGGCGATCTGGAACAGGAGTACATCAGTTCTCCTTACCTTACTCTTAATCTGGACGTAGCAGATAAAATTGAGTATAATCCTTCGTTTGAGATGCTTATCGCTTGCGAGAAAATTATAAGCACACAATAATAGGAGAAAAATAATGAGCAAGACAACACAGAAAAAGGCCAGCAAGAAAATATGGATACTGGGCGTATTTGCAATATTTGTAGCTATTGCAATGTCGTTTGTATCCTGGCTTATATATGCAGTGTTCGAAGAGAACTATCGTGAGATTAAGCAGCAGTATTACGCAGTTGTATCTCATCAGATAGTTGAGGATATCGAAAACTCTGTAAAGAACGGAAAACAGATAGAGCGTTTTTATGGTATGGACAACGTTCTTTCAAATATGCTGGATATCGTAAGCACCGACACAACAAAGGTTGGTGCGGCGGTTACTGATAAAAACGGCGGCATATTGTACTCGTCTGTTTCCACTGACAGCAACCGTGAGAGCTATTATCGTATGCTTGCCTCGGAAAACGTGCTTTCCAATATTGCGTTTACTACAGACGGCGTAATGAATTACAGAATAGTAAACAGCGGTGAGTATGAGGTTATGATTCAGCCTGTTTTTGATAAAGAAAAACAGCAGATTGGCACGCTCACTTTGTTCTACCGTACAGAAGATATCAAGAAGGAATTGCTTCCTCAGAAACAAAGCAGTGATTTTGCAACTGCAATGTGTGTAGGCGCAACAATATTGCTGCTTGTAATATATTTCATTGCACTTCCGAAGTCGATTTCCGAAGACGCTACAGACAGCGACACTGTAAGCGCTTACGAGCACAAGCGCAGACAGAATAATTTTATGTTTATTGTGCCTGTGTTAATGATAATTGTAGGACTTCTTCTGCAGTGCGTTATGTCTTACAATGAATATCAGAAACGCTATAAGGACGTAATGTTCGAGGGCGCAACTGGTATTTCCTCGTATCTCGGAGAGATAATCGACGGCCTTAACAACAAGGGTGTACCCTATGAGCGAATGGAAGGTCTTGGCGGATATCTTGCAAACAAGGTTGAAGAATCTCCGCTGTTGTGGAATGTAAGCATTGTAAAGGTTTTTGCAGATACATCTCCATTGCTTTCAAGAGACAGTGAGTACAACGTATCTATGCAAATCGGCGATAACGATATGTTTATCAACGTCGAGATTTCAAAGTCTTACATTGACGACCAGATGTTCGATATGATGCTGGTATTTGCCGTATCATTCGTGGTTGCGCTGATTATGATTTACGAGCTGCTTAAGCTGCCTGACAGATTGTTTGCACGCTTTTCGAGAAGCTTCCGTGATTCAAAACAGGAACAGGCAAGCGGTGTTGCGCCTGTTATGCGTCTGGCTGCATTCGTTGTTTACACAGGTATGTACGTGGGAATACCGTTCTCAAGCGTACTTATTACACAATGGAACAAGTCGATTTTCGGTTTGCCTGTAACATTTCTTGCGTCACTTCCTATGACGTGCGAATTGCTGGCAACTATGATGTGCTCGCTTTTCCTGCTTCCTGTATACAAGCGTATGAAGCTGAGTGCAGTTCTGTCAATTTCGGCTGTAATATCAGTTGTTGCCAATGTAATGTGCTTTATGGTTGCGTCGCCTGAACAGCTTATCATCTGGAGATTTGTTGCAGGTATCGGTTTTGCAGGTATTAAGTATTCGCTTAATACCATCGCAGCACAGGGTACATTGAAGGATACCGACACTTCCAATAACCTTGCTGAAATGAATGCAGGTCTTCTTGGCGGTATCACTTGCGGCGGTACGCTGGGTGCGGTTGTTGCAAGCTCGGTAAGCGTTCAGACAGCATTCCTTATCGGTGCGGTATTTACAGTGCTGTTCCTTATAATTCTGCTTGGACTTACACCGTGGAAATTGGTGTACGGAGGCGATAACACAGCTAAAAACAACAAGTCAAAGAAAAAGGAGAAAAAGGCCGGCGGTTTGTCCTTCCTTGTTTCGCCTATGTTCCTGAGATATGTTCTGCTGGTTGCACTGCCAATGAACTTTGGTCTGATGTTTGTAGTATCCTTCCTGCCTGGATTTGTAACAAATCTTGGCCTGCCTGAGGTTACTACTTCTTATGGTTATCTCATCAACGGATTGGTTGGTATTTACCTCGGCCCGAAGATGCTTCAGGCACTTTCGCAGAAGCTGGGCAGAGCAATGTGCGTGGTTATCTCTTTGCTGCTGGGCACTGTTTCCGTGCTGATGTTTAACATTGATTTGCCGTTGGTTATTGTTCTTGTAAGCGTGGCTATACTGGGTCTGTTTGATGGTTTCGGCACACCTGCTACAAGCGATTACTATGTAAATATGCCTGTTATAAAGCAGCTTGGTGTAAGCCAGGGACTTGCAGTGCTCAGTGTTGTGGGAAGTATCGTTCAGACAGTCAGCCCGTTGCTTTACTCTGTAATTCTTTCTGCGGGTCTTCTGGGAACGAATGTTCTCGGCGGAGCGTTCCTTGTTTGTGCAGTATTGTTTATCCTGACCTTCAAGCTTGCAGGAGATAAATTCCTGAGAAAGGAAATCTGATTATGACTAACGAGCAGATTGTAAATCAGCTTGCTGCACTTTTCCGTGAAAATGAAGTGGAAGTGTCTGTAATCGGCGGGGAATTCCCTACTATGACATTACATCCTGATGCACTTGGAAAAGATGCCGACTTGTCTGTTAAGATGTGTATTACCGCTGATTGCAGCGAACAGGACTATATCCGGTTTGACCTGTTGACATTTGTGATGAGTGGAGTATACCCCGAAATGCACCTTGATATATCTGGAACATTGAACGAGCTGAATATGAAAACCTCATTCGGTTCATATATCTATTTTGATGACCAGTTTATAATTGCACACAGGTATACTTTGTTCACTGCTGCTTCAGATTATCCCGATAATGTTGTTCTGGCTGTCAGCAAAACGCTTAATGCTATAAACCAAGACATTCAGTATCTTGAAGATTTCTGATTGAAAGGAGTAAGCTTATGTCTTACAGCTATGATTCTAAGAAAAAGCAGGCAATGCCTGCAATAGGCAATGACATTTCCGAAAGCGTTCAGCAGAGTTTTGCGGCAATGCAGAATGTGGATATCCATTCGGGCAGACGTCTTGACCTTGAAAGCTCGCTGAAATCCAGAATAGAGCAGAATACTGGCTTTAAAATGGATAACGTTGAACTTCGAGAGTCCTCCGATGCAGCCGAAATGGACGCAAAGGCTTTTGCAAAGGGAAATGTTGTGCATTTTGCTCCTGGTCAGTTCAGACCCGACACACAGGAGGGTCAGCACCTTATCGAGCACGAGCTTACTCACGTTGCACAGCAGGCAAGAGGCGGTGTAAAAGCCGACGTTGAGGGACTTAACGTAAATGCCAGCGAGCATTTCGAAAGTCAGGCGGACAGCGGAATGGGCTTTTCAGGCGGCGCATTGCAGTCACTGCCCACAATGAATGCTGAAGCTGCGCCTATTCAGGGTCTGTTCGGTGGAATAAAGAGATTCTTTAAAAAGCATTTCAGAAAAAAGAATAAAACGGAAGAAACAGCGCCCGCTCAAGAGGGGATTGTTGAACAACCTACCACACTTGATGACGCTTTAGGTGCCATTTTTGATTCAGGTCAAACAGATTTAGCAAAATTTGACCCTACTATTTATGTAAATGATGACATTATTGGCAGTAAATTGGCATCTATGAAAGAGCAGGGTGCTACTGATGGAGAATTGTATAGGGCGAAAGCTGGCTACGGTTATGGAACACTTGTTAAGAAAAAATATGATCTTATACAACAAATAATTTCAGAGCATGAGGCTGAAATGAATGATATGGATTCGCTTATGAAGGAAAATGGTCATTCTGAAGATGAAATAAGAACGATGAAGT
>JAZQBH010000326.1:0-1537 GCA_045545655.1 Oscillospiraceae bacterium | reverse complement strand
ATATTGCTGCACAAACCCCTCAAGCCCCTTATCCAAGCCGCTGTCTATGCCGCTTGATGTAATTGCGAAATGCAGCTTTTCTGTTCCGCTTACATCAAACATTCGTGATAACCGCCTTTGTAGACGAGGGTATGTGTCCTCAAGGGCAAGGTACAAGACCGTGCCCTGATGAACAGTATAATTCCACAACGGAATGCCCTTACTAACGTGATATGCGAGCTGTGCCATCAGAAAGCTCTTACCCAGCTTTGGCGCTCCGACAAACAGATAAACGCCCGGATAGAGCAGGTCATCAATAATTGGTGTCACAGGAGCATACGCTGTATTCAGCAATTCTTCCATTGTGAAAGTGTTGATATGATACGGATCGAATGCCTGCCGCACCATTTGTAAAATGTTCCTGCCGCTATTGAAATTTTCAGATTTTTCTGCTATAATGTTATTGCAATTATTTTGCGAAGGCTGCTCCGCACCTATTGCCGTAGGTGCATTCGGAGCGGTCTTTTCTTTTTCGGGCATTAGCTCTCACCGCCTTTTATGCCGTTCAGAGTTACGGCAATGAGATTTATGGTTTCGAGAAGTTCGCTGTTTGTCTGCTCTCCATTGTCAATGCGTTTGAGTTCGGAGTATACCGTTTCAAGCTGATTTTTAAGAGCCTTATACACTCTCGGATTAGGCTGTACCACAATATCTCTGGATAACAGACGATTTGTGATATAATCCTGTTTCGTTAATCCAGACAACGCCACAGCAATATTAAGCTGTTCATTTTCTTCGGGTGATACCCTAAAAGCAATGGTTTTACTGCGAAATCTTCCTTTTCCGTCAAGATTTTTAGCCGACATCTTCATCTTCTCCTTTTCTGAATGTACTTAATTTATCTGCCATTTCAAGCTGCGTCGATGGGAACAGATGAGCGTAGCGATATGTAATATCTATGCTTTCGTGTCCAACACGGTCAGCGATTGCTACCGCAGAAAATCCCATATCTATGAGCAAACTTATGTGGCTGTGACGAATATCGTGTATCCTTATCCGCTTTATTCCCGCAGTTTTAGCACCTCTGTCCATCTCGTTGTGAAGATAATGCTTGGAAATTACAAATAATCTGTCATTAGGTTGTATCTTATATAATTGCCCTATGTAATCCTGCATTTCATCAACAAGGAAATCAGGCATTTGTATAATCCTGTTGCTTTTAGGGGTTTTCGGTGTTGTGATTATATCCTGCTTGTCAATACGCTGATATGATTTTGAAATAGATACAGTACCTTTTTCAAAGTCGAAGTCAGCAGGTGTCAGTGCCAGTAGTTCGCCCTCTCTAATACCGCACCAGTAGAGCATTTCAAAGGCATAGAATGAAACAGGCTTATCCATCATTACTTCCGAAAACTTTTTGTATTCTTCCTGCGTCCAGAATTTCATTTCTGTCTTTTCAGATGTGCTTACATTTCCAGCTTTGGACGCAGGGTTTGTTGTAAGATTGTAAAAACGGATTGCGTGATTAAACATAGCACTCAACTGATTATGTATAGTG
>JAZQBH010000325.1:0-3544 GCA_045545655.1 Oscillospiraceae bacterium | reverse complement strand
ACGATCCGACTTTTTTTTGTAATATCTGGAAATCTGAAGGCACATTTGCCATCAGTTGTGTAGCAACTGGCAGTATCTGTACAAGGTATTGAAAAATATTTGTAAAAAATTGTTTTGTATGCTTGACAATTCGGGCGATGTTTGATATAATAGAAATAGTTTAATGTTTGGAGTTGATTGAATGGCTAGCGAGCGTATGACAGTTGCCCGTGCTATGACGGAATGTCTGAAGGCTGAGGGAATAACCGAGTTGTTCGGATATCCCGGTGCGGCAATTTGTCCGTTTTATGATGAATTATATAACAGTGAAATCCGCCACGTGCTGGTGCGTCACGAAGTGAACGCTGGTCATGCGGCAAGCGGTTACGCAAGGATTACCGGTAAACCCGCTGTTTGTGTTGCTACAAGCGGCCCTGGTGCGCTGAATCTCATAACTGCTATTGCAACTGCTTATATGGATTCCGTGCCTATGGTTATCATCACTGGTCAGGTAAATACAGAGCAGATTGGCCGAGATGTTTTCCAGGAGGCAGATATAACAGGCTCTGCTGAGCCGTTTGTTAAGCACAGCTACTTACTGAAGCGTCCCGAGGATACCGCAGAGGTGTTCAAACGTGCGTTTTACATTGCAGGTACGGGCAGAAGAGGCCCTGTGCTTATAGACGTGCCGTTTGATGTTCAGCTGGCTGAAATTGATTTTGAGTATCCCGAAACAGTGGATATCCGCTCATACAGACCAAGCACGAAGGGTAACGGTTATCAGATCAAGCGTGCAATTGCGGCACTTAAATCTGCAAAGAAACCGCTTATCTGTGCTGGCGGCGGACTTTTCACAGGAAACGGCGTGGAACTTATGCGCAGGTTTGCTGAAAAAGGCGACGTGCCTGTAGTTTCCACAATGATGGGACTTGGTGCAATGCCGTCTGATAATCCGTTGTATTACGGAATGATCGGTATGCACGGCAGAAAGTCTGCGAACTATGCAGTTAACAACTGTGATGTGCTGTTTCTGCTTGGCGCAAGAGTAGGCGACCGTGCGATTGCCGCAATGGAATCCCGCACTGACCTTACGGTAGTACATATTGATATTGACCCCGCTGAAATCGGTAAGAATATCGAGGCAAACGTGCCGATTGTAGGCGATATAACTATGGTTCTCACTCAGCTGCTTGAGCAGCTTGAAAATGAAGAGCAGATGCCTTCACGTGACGACTGGAAAACCGAGCTTGACAATAACCGTGCAGATGTTCCTCCCGCTGAGGCGGAAAAGGGCTGTGTAAACCCGAAGTGGTTTATTCAGGAGCTTGACAAGAAGCTGCCAAGACGTTCTGTTATCGTTTCTGACGTTGGACAGAACCAGATCTGGGCGGCGGCAAACATCTCACTGAAGGACGGACGCTTCCTCACATCGGGCGGTATGGGTACAATGGGTTACTCGTTGCCTGCGGCAATCGGTGCGAAAAGCGCTGACAGCTCCGCTGAGGTTGTGGCTATCTGCGGTGACGGTTCGTTCCAGATGCAGTTCAATGAAATTGCAACAGCTTTACAGCACGATGTAAATGTAAAGATTATTGTAATGAGCAATAACTATCTCGGAATGGTGCGTGAGCTTCAGCAGCGTGCCTACGAAAACAGACTGATAGGCGTATCGCTTGATGGCAGCCCTGATTTCGTGAAGATAGCAAAGGCTTACGGAATTGAATGTATGAGAGTTACCGATAAGGACTCTGCTGTTGAGGGAATTGAAAAGCTGATTGCTTCGGACAAGCCTTTCCTGCTTGATGTGGTTGTTCCCGAATACGAAAAGACTATTCTTTAACGGAGGGGAACTATGAAGCATACAATTTCAGTTCTGGTTGAAAACCACGCAGGTGTTCTTGCCCGTGTTGCAGGTCTTTTTGCAAGACGTGGCTTCAATATTGACAGCCTTGCAGTTGGTGTTACAGATGATGTAAACATTTCGCGTATAACGATTGTTGCCGATGGCAGCGCATATACACTTGAACAGATTGAAAAGCAGCTTAACAAGCTGATTGATGTAATCAAGGTTAAAACTCTCACACCTGAGAGTATGATTCCTCGTGAGCTTATCCTTATCAAGGTAAGCTGTTCAGCAAAACAGAGACCTGAGATTATCAGTATCTGCGAGCTGTTCCACGGAAAGATTTCTGATATCTGTGCAACCTCGATGACCATTGAAATGTCAGACAGCACACAGAATATCAACAATTTTGAAGAACTGCTCAGACCTTATGGAATAAAGGAAATAGTCCGCACAGGTACTATTGCAATCCAGAAGGGCGATCAGGCGGTGTCAATCAAGAGCTGACGACTCTTGCACCGATAACACAAACCAACAACGCTTTTGGACGGCTTTGAAACCGTCTTTACAGCGAAAAAAAATAATATCTTTAAAGGAGATTATACCAATGGCTAAACTTTATCATCAGGAAGACTGCAACCTGTCCCTTCTGGACGGCAAGACCGTTGCAATTATCGGCTATGGCTCTCAGGGTCACGCACACGCTCTCAACCTCAAGGATAGCGGTGTAAAGGTTATTATCGGTCTTTACGAAGGCTCCAAGAGCTGGAAGAAGGCAGAGGCTGCAGGTTTTGAAGTTTATACTGCTGCTGAGGCTGCAAAGAAGGCTGACATCATTATGATTCTCATCAATGATGAGCTTCAGGCTAAGCTTTACAAGGAGAGCATCGAGCCCAACCTCGAAGAGGGCAATATGCTTATGTTCGCACACGGTTTCAACATTCACTTCGAGTGCATCAATCCTCCCAAGTATGTTGACGTTACAATGATCGCTCCTAAGGCTCCTGGTCACACTGTAAGAAGTGAGTATCAGTGCGGTAAGGGTACACCTTGCCTTATCGCTGTTCACCAGGACTACACTGGCAGAGCAAACGATATGGCTCTCGCTTATGCTGCTGGTATTGGCGGCGCAAGAGCAGGTGTTCTTGAGACTACATTCAGAGTTGAAACTGAAACTGACCTCTTCGGTGAGCAGGCAGTTCTCTGCGGCGGTGTTTGCGCACTTATGCAGGCTGGTTTTGAAACACTCGTTGAGGCTGGTTACGACCCCAGAAACGCATACTTCGAGTGCGTACACGAGATGAAGCTTATCGTTGACCTCATCTACCAGAGCGGTTTCAGCGGAATGCGTTACTCCATCTCCAATACTGCTGAGTACGGCGACTACATCACTGGTCCTAAGGTTGTAACTGAAGAGACCAAGAAGGCTATGAAGAAGGTTCTCGCTGATATTCAGGACGGTTCATTCGCTAAGGACTTCCTTCTCGATATGTCCGACGCTGGCAAGCAGACTCACTTCAAGGCTATGAGAAAGCTCCACGCTGAACACCAGCTTGAACAGGTTGGCGCAGAGGTTCGCAGCCTTTACAGCTGGAACAACGAAGATGACAAGCTTATCAACAACTGATAACTGTTATTGAATAATTAACAAAGGGCTGTGTTTCACAGCCCTTTTAGACTGCCAGGAAAGCACCATCTGCGGCGTCAGCGGCACAGCAACAG
>JAZQBH010000324.1:0-24812 GCA_045545655.1 Oscillospiraceae bacterium | reverse complement strand
TTCTGCTGCGCTGGCTATACGACGCAGACACCTGCGGCTTCTGCCAGTATTCCAGTGTTTCAACCTCAGTGGTAACTCCGCCCTTCAGGAAATTTTCAGATTTGCTTGGGGCAGCGCTTACCGCTTCAGGTATAGTTATATTTTCAGTGTGCTGAACCTCGGCTGTTCCCAATCCAATTCTCTGGTCAAACGGCAGAGGAGTAATATGACGGATAATAAATCCTGTGCCTATGTTGAAGCAATCTATCTTAGCAAGATAATTCGGTGTGTTTTCACCGCTGATATGCTTTTCAAGTGTGCTCATACGTGTATCACGCATAATGGAGTAGCTTTCAGCGTCTGCGCAAAGATTTATCTCAGGATTATCTGCAACCGCTGCCTTATCAGTAAAGTCACCCATCTGAACGGTAATTTCACCGTCGCCTTTAGCCAACAGTACCGCAGTATCAGTTATGTTAGACGCGCGAAGTGTATGCTCAACAGTGAAAACGTCCTTCTTCTTGTTTTTGTCCTCTGTGAAGGAGAAAACTACCTTATCGTTGCCGTCTTCCTGTGTGAAATACTCAGATTTAAAGGAGTACTTGAACGATACAGGCGGGCTGTCGATACCCTTGAGGATTACAAAACGGATAACAACCTCTTCACCCGCAAGAACCAGCTTGGGAACTATTCTGATAATTTTCAGCCCGTTTGAATTATAGATAGTGGTAACGTAGTTTATTCCTGCACAACCGTATATCTCTCTGGTATCAGGAGTGTCAGTGCTGAGGTAAAGGCTGTAATCCTCCTCTACCTTATTGAAACGGTCGCTGTCCTTATCCGATGCGCCTATGTTATTCACAGGCTCTCTGGGAGTCTGTGAGTATCTAAGACAGAGGTAAGCCTGATCGGAATTTACAAGCGAATCATAGCCCTCAAGCATCTGCAGTTTTCTGATTACAGGGGCGTAAACCACTATCTCTCTGCCCATATAATCCAATGCCATACCCGTTTCAATTGCAAGAGAGGTATCATCATTCTGATATACTCCCAAACCGCATACAACGCCTGCACCAAGAGTTGTTCGGTTTATCAGGCGGCGCTTGTTGTTGAAATAGCGCTGCTCTGTTTCAAAATCCCTTGCGGTCAGCATTTTTCCGTAGAAATACTGGTTTCTTTCAAGGGGAAAATAGCTGTTATTGTTCATCTTCGGCTCCTCCTAAAATTAAATCGTGGGAAAGCATATTGGCTGCACCGATATTTGCCTGTGTAAAGTCACCAAGCGTTGTGTTGCTGCCAAGATATGTATGGTCATCAAGTATCACACTATCCTTTGCAAGGATTATCTCCGCCTCTGTGTATGCAGGAATGCGCTTTTTCAGCTGCTGCATAAAATGATTGGCCTCATGGACATCTGCAAAAATTCCTTCGGGCAATACAACAAAGAACTTGAATGGATTATCGCCAAAAAGTCGCTGATAGGTTTCTCTGTCCTTACCCTCATAAACCATACCGCGCACATCGAAATACTCGATGATGTTGGGCGTAACGCCTACCTCGCTTTCAATCCATCTGACAATGCCCTTTTTCACTCCGATAGAACGATGTTCAGAAATTGCGTCCTTTATCCTCTGCCTTAACTGGTCGTCGGTCAGGTACGAGGTATCTTCAACACTTATCCATTCTGCAAGGTATTTCAGCATACTATCCTTTGCAGCACGGTAGTCAAGACTGCTGCTAAGGTCGTTTATTGCGTCGTCCATTTCAAAAAACAGGCTATCGAATATCGACATAAATCTTGAAAGAAAGCCATTTTCGCCGTCCTCTATGCGATATATTTCAGGCAAATAATCTGAAATACGCTCACTGTTAAGCAGCAATTTCAATTTACGAAGCTCTACACTACGGCTTTCAAGCATAATAAATTCCAGCTTAATCCATATATATCTGCCACACAGATTAACAGGCACATCTTTACAGTTAGATGTAAGCGGCTTGAATAAGTGGTCTATCACTGAAATCCGCTCGCTTGCAGAAACGCTGTTGTCGCTGAGAAAGCTGTCAAGCTCTATTGTGCGTTCGCCTGCCGTTACGATGGTAGTATTAGCGGCATAAGCGGAGGTTTTTAATATGATATTATCCCCCAACGACGCATCAATCAGCAAACTGCGCCAGATAAAATCAAACTCAGTTGAATCACAGGAGCCTGTAATCATCACTGCCGTGCTGGCACTGCTGTTATCGGTAACTACGCAATGCCCCTGCACAATAAGATTATCCAATAGTGCCCTTCGCCATTCCGAAGCACGATTGAGCGTCATATATAATCTATTGCTCTTACTCATATTATAACACCTTTCATCAGGTTTTGGCAATATTCTGAAAAAAATTTTTCAGTTTTATTACGGCTCAGTTACTTCAATGCTTATCCGTCCGCAGCAAGCTATTGCGTGAGGCGGGATAATAATGCGTCCGTACTTATCACGATAGCATCTGCTGTCGTCAATATTTATCTGCAGACGTTTAACTGATACAACGCCGTCAATGCCGCAAAGCTCTGTCATTACAGCAACCTCAGATACGGGTGCGCCGAATTTAGTGCCTGTGGAACTGTATATGGAATACATCTCTCTTACAGCTTGTGCTGCACTTTCTCTCACCTGCTCAACCTCACAGGTAGAGCTTACTATATCAGCGCTGATGTCAACATTTACGTATATAGGCGCTATTACCTTTACGCAAGTGGTGATAAGTCTGTAATTTTCAATATGCTCTCTTATGGCTGCAAGAAAACTTTCATCGGGCAGCGGAGTCGGCTCGTTACTGTACGGAAGCACTGCAAGAGTAATCATATTTGCCAGCTTATCTTTACTTGCTTTTGTCACTTCGGGGTCAAATGCGGGAATAGCTCTTACATCTGCTATGCGAAGTCCTGGGGTTTTTCCTGCAATCACACGATAGTCCTCGGCGGTTACTGCCTTTACGCAGTCGTTCATTCTTGCCTTCAGACGCTCAAGCGCGTGATTAAGGCTTTCTCTTGAACAGCCGCCATAAGCGTCGCCGTTCTGAACTACTTCGTAATCGTTATCGCACTCGGAAAGCAACCTGAGGTTACCCTTACGCAGATTTCCTGCACTGCCCTTGGTGCACGAGCAGGAGATTATCATAATGTTGTCGTCGCCTCTCGGCGGAATTTCACCGTGCTCGTTATCACCAAATACTATGCTGTGGGTTTTATGGTCATAAGTAAAGCAACGGTCATAAGCGCCCGCAAGCGCAAGGCTGTCAACATAGGTGTATTCGCCCCACACCTGTTCGCCGTCGATTGTTTCAGCCGCCATTACCCTGAGCATACCTGTCAGGAGTTCATCGGGCAGGTCAAGCTCAAACTGCTGACAAGGAAGTCCGTTGGAAGAATAGAACATTCTGCTTCTTCCGAAATACTCGGTGCAGTAAATCACCCGAACATTCGGCATTCCGTCATCAATCATCATACCATTATAGGCCGACAAATCAATAATAGAGCAATTGAGTCCCTCTTTGAAAACAGCATTTTCTGCATAGCACCAGCCATTTCCAGTGCGAATAAGCACATAATGCAAGCCTGTGCATAACAATTTGTCATATACATACACTGTGCCCTCGCTGACGGTAAAATCAGCGCAGTCACAATGACGTGTCATCTGTTTTACATCAATGCAGTTGGTGTATATAGAACATATCGTGGGCATATCCTCACAGCCGCTGTATTCAAGTCTGAGTCGGATATATCTTCCCATCGGAATTTTTCCGCCATTGTCGGTTTCTGAGAAATCATCGCCTACCTTAAGCTGCACACAACCGCCAAAAGAAAGCGCAAGCGTGTCATCAGAAATTTGTTTACATTCCTTGTATCCATCAGCGGTGCTGTACTCCCACACCAGTTTTCTGGGAATTCTGCAACCCTCGCTTGCGGGATTTCTCTGCACTGCACAGTTATCCTTGATATCAAAGAACAACTGCACGTTCTCACAGCTGCTGAAACCCTCTGCGATGTTTATTCCTATGTAAAAAATACGGTCGGAGGTTTTATGCTGACTGGAAAAAGGGTGAAAATCAGTTGAAGGGTCAAATACGATATCTGTAACATCGTGAATATTATCAGTTGTTTCCACAAAAACTCTGCCTATATCGTAAGGTGACCTTTTAAATGTTTCAGTGTTTACAAATACTGTGCCATCATCGCTTACAGCCTCCGCACCCTTTATCAACGCCGCAGGAGTTTCAGAAAACATCAGTCTTGCACAGGCAGGCGCCGCCTCATTGATATCTATTCCAAGAAGTCTGAGCATATTTTCATAGCTTCTGTCTGAAATACGGTTCAGGTAATACTGCTGCATTTCCTTCAGCCACGCAAAAAGCTCGATTATGGTAATGCCGGGGTCGTGCTCGTTATAGTCTGTCCATTCGGGATATAATACAGGAATACGCCGTTTTGCCGCTTCCACGATGTCGCTGTAATTCTGGTCATCCAAATTCGGTAGCCTTATCATATACTAGCAATTCCTTTCTGTTAGTTTTTTGTCGTGAATTACAGCTTTACTGTATGTACACCATTAGTTACAACAAAATATCTGTAACTGATATCATCATCAAGAGATACCGTAATAAGCTCGTTATCAAGATAATACTCGCCCACCAGCAAAATTCTGTTAATGTATGCGATATGGTCAAGCTTTTTGAGCGCGGTCATAAAATCGCTGACCTTAGGAAGAACACCGATTCTGTCAGACCCTGACGAATCAAGCATATTGCTTACAGCCTCTATTATGCTGCGTTCTGTTTCTGCGGCATACTCATAGTCTGTAAGCTGCACTGATATTTCAGTGCTTACCTTCATAGGAACAGCGGGTATTACCTCAAGGCGTTTTCCTGCAATAAGCTCGCAGGCAACACGCTGTTCGAGAAATTCATACACCCTTCTGCACAGCGACAGCGTGTAAGACGTATTCAGGAAGTTCTGAGGCATTATTACAACCGTAACAAATCCATTCTGTGCCTCAGAGTCACTATTTCTGTTTGTAAAGCACTTTACTTCGATTACCTCGTTGAATTCTTCCTGTACGAGTGCCTCGAAATCCTCTGCGGTTACCGCTCTTCCGTAATGCTTAAGGCGCTTTGTTCCGATTTTTCTTATTACATCCAGACTCTGCTCGTTACTGCCGCCACAGGTAGCGACAATGTTAGTCATTTTCTCCACATAAGGGATACTTGTAACAAGACCGTCTATCATACCCGCGGGCAAATTGCCTGCAACACCGCCGCCAAAGGAATAATCAACATTCACCTGAAGCTCAGTATTATAAGCCGGCATCTTGCCGTTTACACCGTCGCCGAAAGTGACAACTCCCGTGGCAGCGTCGAGCTTGTAGTGTCTGTCCTGCTCTGTGGAATCAACCAATGTCTGACGCTGGTGCCACTTTATCCAGAACTCGATTATTTCACCTGTGGAATCTGTAACTATTCTTACGTTGTTTTTATTCTCCTCGGCAAGCTCTCTCAGCTTTGAAAGAGGAGTTTCAGCCAACTCATTCACCCACACACTGCAATCTATAACAGGGGTATTTAAAAGGGCAAAGCTCTGATTGGATTTTCCTGCAAACAACTCGTGTATCTCTTTTTTAACACTCTGCTTTTGCACGATGTTTACAGTATTCTTTTCAATTCGTGACAGTTTCGGAAAAAGCTTGCAATCGGGATTGAATCTCATTGAGCGATTTACAGCTCTTATCCAGTATCCACGCTGACCGAAAAGAGTGGTTTCAACAAAATCCTTAGGGGTATACAGAGAAATAATTCCGCTGTTTTCAAAGGAATTTGTTCCATCGGAATATTTCAGCTCATCCCAGCCGACAAGCCCGTTTCTGCCGCCGCTAAGATATTCAAATTCAATTACACGGTTCTGCCCTGTACTTCCGATTATATCAAAATAGAAATTAACAGGATAGCCGGAAGGCATCTTATCAAACCGGAAATAAACAGCGTGGTGCTTTTCAGGCATCAGCCCGAACAACCGCATACTAACCTTTGCGCCTTTCGGTTCATAGGTATCTACTGTACAGTTTCCTGTAACACAAATGCTGTCTGCGTCAAGATAAACATCGCCGTAGTCAAAGTGAATATCCATTGACTTTATCAGCGGCAACAGCCATCTTGCGTGAGTGCTGTATCTGTTTTCTATCGACCTGATTCTTGCACGAAGCCACAGTGAGTTGTGAGCATTTTGTATTGACGGCGAAAAATCATCAGGACAAGTGAAACGTATGGTTTTCTTCTGTGCGCCGCCCTCAGTGCAGGAAAAGGGGTTTATATCTCCGTTGACAGCAAGCCTTGCCCAGCCAAAGCCGTTCCAGTATTCCCACACGATATCAGAAATGTAAATATCATCAAAGGGAACAGCCTGTGCGTCTGCCTTATCAATAAGCAGCTTGTTATTGAAATCTATATCCTCGCCATCGGTAACATTGTTATCCTGTATCAGCATAGGGCTTACATTAAGCTCAACCGTTACAAGTGCGCCCTTCTTGCTGAACGCCTCATCACACGCGATATACAGCGAGTCAAACGCTGACGGCTCTTTGCCGAAACAAAATCCGATGTTATTGTTGTCCAGTTCAGTTTCATTGTTGAAGATATGTTCAGGGATAATACCTCTCATAAGCTCTTCATCTACCACGCTGCGGCAGTTGAGCCTTATGCGGTCTGCAACAATATCTTCTGCGTCGTTTTCAGGCGTAATATTGCAGAACAGCCATCTTTTGCCGTTTGCGTCGGGCTGTCCGTTTAAATCGGTAGGAATTATCTCGCCCTCCTGCGTTTTGGAAAGCAGGATATGGTCACCTTCAAGCACAGCGTTAAGCTGCTGCACCATATTGCCGTCAGAATAGCTCCATTTAGCAAATTCAGGATTTGCAAGAGCCTTAAGATTTTCGCTGTCCTGAAAGCTCATTCCTGTGTTGGACAGCTTTACCTTAATCTCGCTGAGATTTTTCAGCAGCAACACTGCCTCGTTGGAGATACAAAAGCAATGACGCTCGATGTTGTCCTTTTCTTCAGGGCCGAACAGCTTTAACGGAAATGCAGAATTATCTTCCTGCGTCTGTGTGCGGGTAATAATGTCACGCACAGGGTCAGTCATATAGATATCAGTAATCTCTGCGGGAGTAGCAAAGAAACCCGAATCGGATTCAAACACAATTCGTCTGTCGCCGCCCGATGGTTCAGTAACATCAACGAAAATCTGTGTATCCTTGCTTATGTATACGCTATCCTCTGCCCCGTCAACAAGCGTAACAGCGGCAAGTCCCTCAGAGGGCGAAACGGGCTTTGCGCACACACCCTGCATATTCAGAAATTCAAGATAGCACTTATCAGGAAATCTGTTGTATCTGTCGATTGTTTCATAGAACATCTCTGAAAAAATACGTGCTATTGCCACACCTGCGTCGGGTTCATCAGGGTCAAAACGCCACTCGGGAGTATACACTTCGCTCTTCTGACGAATAAGAGAGAGGATATCTTTTTCATTTCTGCTGTCAAGCTTAGGATACATCATTTACCTTCTCCCTCCATCATATAGAACGGATAAACCATATTGAACTGGTTGTTAGTGGTGCGCACTACATAGCTGATATTTATTTCAAGGCACTCCTTGCTGTTGCCGTCAACAGGAACTTCCACATTTACGTCCATAATACGCGGCTCCCAGCGTTCGAGTGCTTCTGTTACCAGCATCTCAAGGGCTGTAACTTGCTCTGCACGATTATCAGAGAATACAAACTCATTCGCTGCTGTGCCAAATTCAGGCAGCATAACGCGCTCGCCGATATTTGTGCGCAGAATTATCCGTATAGCTTCCTTGATATCGTCCTCTGCGGTGCTCATAGCTATTTTATTTGTAGATGGGTCGATACTGAATGGAAATTTCAGACCACATCCCATAAAACGTTTATTTTCTTTGTATTCCATCTAATCCGACCCTCCAACAGGTTTTTAATTTATCTTTGTCACTGAGCCCTGCACAGTCATCATACCGCTACTCTTTACTGTAACAGAGCCATTTGCATTGATTTCGGCAGTACCGCTTGATTTCACGCTATACTGCGCTGCAGAAACCTCCACAGACTTATTAGCGTTAATCGAAACAGTGCCCTGCATTCCATCGCACTCTATCGTTACGCCCGAACCAACCTTTATAACAAGCTTCTTCTCACAAGTAATTTCCGTAATACCATTCTGAGAGCCTATCGAGATTGTGCTTTTTCCATCGGTTACTGTTATTGTCTGGTTGCCGTCGTCAAGGGTAATAGTGCGGTTTGCGGGTGTTCCCGCGGTAATCTTTTCTTTGCCTTGTCCATCGAAGAAATCAATATAGCTCTTATTGGGAGTGATTATCTTATATTCTTCGTTCTTTCCGTTTTGCACTGCCACAGGCGGCGTTGAATCCTGCACCCACAGTCTGCCGATTACAAAAGGACGGTGGATATCGCCGTTCTGATACGCAAGGGCAACTATATCATTAACGTTCGGGTGGAAAAAGCAACCATATTCCTTGCCGCCGAAAGGAGTTACACAGTATATCCAACCTGTTTCACCAGCGTTTTTATCTGCGGTTATATATTTGCATTTTACTCTGCCGTAATTCTTAGGGTCTTTGATATTAACAACCTTAGCCAAAGAAATACCGCTTACTGTTGATATACTATCGGGAAGTTCGTTGCTGTCCCTGCCCATTGAACTGAAAAGATCGTCCATCGATTACACCCCTGTCGATTATTACAAATTGTGCCGTCCGAAGCTGATATCAGTCAGATAACCGCTCGAACTAAAGGTGTGAACAACACCTGTAACGAAATATTCTCCGTTAAGCGAGGGGTCTAATCCCTCAAATCTCACCTTTACACCGGGCTCTATTTTTTCATCGCCTATTATCTGCGCTTTGCCCTGAATAAACTTAATACTATGCTCACGCATAAGCGATTCGGCATAGGTTTTAGCCTCTTGCTGAGTCTTTACAAGAGAGCTTTCAACCTCCTGCTCTTTTTTCTTTACACCCGGGCTTAACGACGCGCCTGTTTTTCCGCCCTCTGCTTTTGCGGTAGCTGTAAATTCTTTCAGCGTGTCAGGCTGAACGCCTGATACAGTAACGCTGCCTACCTGCTCGGAAATATCCGCATTACGTGAAAAGCTGAGAATATCTCTGCCCCACTTGTAGGTTGCCTTAACCTTGGCAGTCGTGTAGATATCCTTCACAAATCTCAGCCTTGTTCTGGGCATATAGAATGAACTTCCTGTAACCCTTGCAAGCGCGCATATATATCGGTAATAATCCTGCTTTTTCAGCGTTTCGGGGTTTTCCTTATCTGCCGCACCGGGAAGAGATACTTCAATTGAGTCGCAATACGATACTATACTAGTGAGTATCTTTTTTACAATCTGTCCTTTGCTTTCATTTTCAAAGGTTTCCCAGGAGGTGTTACCCATAAGCATTCCGCGTGCGTCCATACAGAACACATTCAGAAAAATGCCGTTAGCGCTGTATTCAACATAGCTGTTGCAGATAAAGCCCATAAATATGTCTTCAGGTATCGCATAACCCATCTTGACTCTTATCTTAGCCCCCGGCTGAAGCTTTTTTATCAGGTCGTCCTCAACCTTGCTGTTTTCATAGTCAAATCTGCAGACAAAGCTGATGTTGCAGGTGTTTGCCTTAAAAGACGCCGACAGCTGTGCCTTGATTGAACTTACCGAAAACTTTTCAGGCTTCAACTCCTGATTGTTCAGCAGTATTTTGTACTGCGGCACTCTTCTGTCATCTGACATAAAAACTCAACTCCAATACAGCATAGATTTAAAGAATGGGCGGTATTACTATGTGGTCGCCCGAAATCAGTTTTCTGGGATTGTTTATTCCGTTTGCTTTTGCAATTCTCCGCCACTCATCGCACGTGCCATACTCCGCATAGGAATAATTATACAGCCTGTCACCGTCGGTAACGGTTCTTGCTTTTGTGCGGTCGGGAGAATTTCTGATGTTATTATCCTTCTTGTCGGATATGAGAGTAATATCCACAGTTGCACGAACAGGTGTTCCCTTCATATTGAACATCGTGAACTTCTGAGAAATGCTCTGAATATAACCCTTAAAGCTGATTGAACCCCACACAAACTCCACAAGATTGGGAGCGTGCAAATCGGAATCCACCGATGCTATCTTCATAAGCGGCTCTGTATATGTTCTTACATCAAGCTTGAGCAAATCAACAGCCACCATAGAATCCAATGCACTTTTGCTCATTGCACCTACGCCTGGGCTGTAGGTATCAAAAATAAGGCTGAATGACATTACTTCCGCGTCGCCGCTGATAAACTGTATTACAGGTCTGTCGAGGCCAGGCACTTTATGCTGTGCATAATTCACTGAACGCTTTATTGTAAATTCAGACGGGTTGAACAGGCACTTAATGCCACTTGAGCCAATAAGTGCCGTTGTATTCAGCATTTTATTTGCTCCGTCAAGCACCTTGAATTTTGCTTTTGTCATACCAAGCATAACCGCTTACCTCTTTCTGTTAAAATCCCGAGCGTCTGCGCTCGCTTATAACTCTGCGCTCTATCTGCGAATATATCTTGTCTGCCAGCTTTTCCAGATCCTCACGGCTGAGGTCTTGTATACCTTTGTTTACAACAGTTTTTTCAGCCATTCTTGACATTTCCATCTTTTCGTTCAAGGTAGGCTTTACAGGCGCAGGCGCTGCGGCCTTTTCCTGTTTCTTCTCATTGTATTCGATAGGCGGCAGCTGACGGGTATATCCGTTTTGCATCTGATATCTGTCCATCTCTGTGGGCGGAGTAAGCATAACCATCTCCTCAGCGCCGTCCATTGACTTGAAGGATACCGCACTGTTCATTGCAAGATATTTTGTGTTATCAGTGTTGACCATTGTTCTCGGTGCATCGCCCGTTTTGCCTATAAGATGTTCAATGTGAGCGGGGCGCTGCAAAGTAGCCGAAAGCACACGCTTAGTTTCAGATACATTCATCAGGTGACGGTGCATAATACGCAATGTATCTATACTCTGACCTACGCCAAGCCCAATTCTGCCTGCTGAAGTAATTCCAGCTATTTCGCTGATTTCACTGCGGTAGACCATATCGCTGTGTACATTTCTGTAATTCCAGTTGGTGTGTACTACGGAAACATCACTTGCGCTATCTGCCAAATCAGTAACACCGCCATCAGGCAGCATTGACGCACGCACCACGGAAATATCATTCGTTTTCTTCGCCGCACCAACCCCACGGGATTTTGCCGCCGCAAGCGCACTGTCAAGCGCTTTCAGCGTCTTTTCATCAAGGCGCTCTCTGTACGATGAACTGCTCTGCTTCTGACGTTCAATCTGCTGTCGCTTCTGTTCGTCGGCAGCTGTGGCTTTCTCGTTTTCAGATGGCATTACAAGCTTTGCTCTTCTGTAATATCCGCTCTCTGATACGGGAAGAGTACGACCATTTTGTGCAGGCTGTGATGTTACTTCTGAATAGTCCGTATTGAAATTCTGTGAATAGAAATTTAAATCGGTAAAGCTGTTGTTAAAGGAATTTCCGCCGATGAAGTATTCATTCACCCCTGAACCCGAAGGAACAATTCTGCCGATTTTTATCTCACCAACGTTATTGATACTGGTGTTATACAAAACATTTTCGTTTATAACGCCGCTGTTGGAGATATTGTTTGTTTTGCTGCCTCCGTTTAGCTGTACGTTTATTGAATAAACGGAGGTGTTTTTGTCCCCTGAGTTATACTGATTGCCTGAGGAGAACAAAAGCTGATTGTTATGATAATCCCTGTATACAGGATTATTTGAATACTGAGCAATATAGCTTATAAAATTTTGCATCGGGCTACGCTGTTCAGGTAACATTCCCGATAAATTCAAACCACCGCCCTGAACTGCATTGAAGAAGTTAGCAAAATCAGCTGCAATATGCGATTCAGTTCCTGTCAGAATGTCTGAACGCTGACTTTGTTCAGCCTTTACTGCGTCTGCAAGGTATTTAACCACTCTCTGATTAAGGCTTTGTATCATAGTGGTGTTTGAGATATATCTTGAAACCGAAGGCTTTAATTCAGCGGCAATACGTCCTGCACTGCGCATAAGCTCTGTGCGTATAACCATTCTGTCGGCTGATGTCAGAACATTATACACTGTTCCTGCCTGAGAGGGCTGCTCGGAATTTTCGTCACCGGAGTACTCAAGCTGAACCGGCATTGTTCCGCCGTAGCCTTGCTGATAATAGCTGCTGTATTCGTAATTATTTGTTGCAATGCTGTCGCCTGACAGCACGGTTATATCTCCTGTGTGAGATATGGTATCTCCTGCGAAAAGAGCGTTGTTATGGCTTACCAAGAAGGAGTTTTCGACTATATTCGGATTGCTGACAACCAATCTCAGAACCTCTGCCGCAGTGGAGATGAGGCGCTCATCTGACAGCGACTGTGCCGTCATAACATCTGCAACTGCATCACTGCCTGTAATCAGATTACGCAGAATATTCTGTATCTCCACAACACTTCTGGAATTGTAATTTTCTCTCAGTGAAGAAAAGATATTTTCATAAGAATTGCTTATATTCTGAACATTTTCTTCACTTACAGCGGCACTTGCCTGTGCAGCCTTTTCAATCAGCTTCAGCACCTCAACAATATGCGGAGCAGCCCCTGTGGTCTGCACCTGAGTGATGGTTTCATTCAGAACATCAGTAATTCTGTTGTTTATTTCGTTGACTGTTCCGCCGTTTTTGATGACCGCTATTGTCTTTTCAATACTGTTCAACAACAGAGTATCCGAGTTGAAGGACATTGATTTCAGCGTATGTATAATCTCGTTGCAGGCTGAAATCAGGTGTTCCTGTTTTTCTGTGGAAACAATGTTATTCAGTTCCTGTTCAGTTTTGGTGACAATGTCTGTCAGATGTTCCTGCATATTTGCAGAAACGACTTCTTTCAGGTATTCCTGCTGGTCAACAGATACAATCTGCTTTATCTGCTCCGTAATTTTCAGAACATCAAGCTGGTTTGCAAAATTTTCGGTAATCCGCTCCAGCAAGACTTTGTTCTCGCTGCTCAACCGCTTTTCATTGACAATGCTGAGCAATACCTCGCTGACCGCTGCCGCAGTGTATTCAGCGTCAAGCGCTGACGGAGCGTTCTTTTCAGAAACAAGGCTTTCAGCAAGGGTTTTAACCTCGCTTATCAGGTGCTTTTTTTCTGACAAAAGCGATATAACTTGATGCACTGCGGGGTTTGTATTTTTATTGATGTGCGAGGCGAAGTCCTTATATAAAACAAAACCAGGCTGATATCTTTCAATCAGCCTATTGATATTACGTGCTGAAAATAAATTGAAAAAAATCTGTTGGATAAAATTATTTACCTTTACAGAGCTTTTAGCAACGGCAGGCTCGGCGGGTGATTCAATATAATAATCAAGGTTAAGCCTCCGCCAGAGAGAATATATTCTCCCTGAATATCTGCCGCCCACCTCATCAGAGAAAGACTCATCTGACTCAATGGGCACGCAAAGCGGTGTAATTCCCTTTGAAACAGAAATGGGCGCAAAAGCGGATACATCCCTGTTTTGTGTAAGAATGTTCCTCATTTTGCGCACCTCCTTTTATACATTGTTTTAAAAAAACGGAATTATCTCACCGTGAATCAGCTCAAGCGTTGTTATTGACACCTGATTGCTCATAGCGTTCAAGGGTGTATAATCAATCTTCACGGGCAGTACATCCATTATCATCCAGATTTTTCTCGGCATACTGGTGTGGTCGTCAAGCAACGTTACCATCATAGGGTATCTCGGCTGAACACCCGTCTGCACAGACGCAAACCACATCGCCATCGGTTCAAGCGGAACTGTTCCTCTTTGCAGTACAATATGACTGTGCTTCATTCCCTTCGGCAGGTACACCTTGCTGGTAAAATTGCCGCCCTCGCTGTATTCATCATATTCCATTTCGGCACCAAGGCCTGAAACGGAAGAAAAATTTCCAACCAGCTCAACAGGAGCTATGGTAACCTGGAAATTATTGCCTATATATGGATCGAATAGCATTTTATACCTCCATCAGGCTATGCCTCGAAAATATTTTTCTTCTCGTCCTGACCGCTGATTTTCTTGTTAATCTTGGAGATTTCAGAGCACCATCTGCGGCGCTCTCTGTGGTCAAGACTCATTACATCATTATGCGACCAGTGGAGATAGTATCCCAAAAATGACATTTCCTCATAGAGCCTATCCTCGGGATATAATGATAGCTCTACTTTTCTAAAAAATCAAGAGGAAGGTCGAATTCCTTTTCGCAATGAGGACAAATCACCTTATATGAAGGAATATCCTGCATATTTATTCTCTGATAAAGGTCCTGCAAAAACGCCATATCAATGGTAAACAGGTTTTCGATAATCTTATTGCTTATTGAGGGGAGTGTGCCAAGCTTGGTCACAACTCGAGAGAGCAGGATAATTGTAAGATAACCAGGGTTCTGCTGAACTCTGGGGTCACGCAGCGGCATTATCTCATCAGCCGCAGTTGCAAGTCTCATAACGCCTCTCTTGTGAACATCACCGTTGGCGTCTACATAACCTCTGGGCAATTCAAATTCAAATTCAGTCTGAAAACTCATAGTTAAATTCTCCTCTGTTTTTATTTTGTGCACTTATTCACCAATTAACTAATTCACTGTTAAGCGAATGTATCGGACAGAAAGCAGTATGCCGAAAACTGCATAATGCACGCTCTCCGACACCCTCGCCAGTGTGGTTTGGAGTACTAAGCATAACCAGCCATCGGATACGAATATCCGATGGCGATCATGACAAAAAATATTAGTTTTCGGAAGGAGTTGCAGAGTCCTTAGTGCTGCCATCGTTTCTTACTACGCCTTCGTGGCAGATTTCAAGAGTTTCGATAGCAACCTCACCGCCGAGACCGCTCAGGTCAGGAGCGGAGTAGCGTGTGGGCCAAGCATTGATAATATCCCAGCTAGGACCGTTCTCGCCCTTTTCATCAAGCAGTGTGATGGTGATATTCTTACGCTGAATACCAGTAGGACCAGCAGTATTATCAGATGCAACGCTGTGCAGCCATTCCATCATCTCCATAGAGCCGATAACGCCCCACTTGAGGGTAATGTTGCCATACTTTGTAAGACCAGCAAGCTTTCTGGGGGTTGTACGAACCTCGTTACCTTCTCTGTACTCAATTACATCAACGGAGATATCTGCACCCGACACTTCACTGAAGCCAGCAGATTCAGTACCGCCAAATTCAACCTTATACCGAAAATTCTTAAATGGATATGTAATCTGTGTTGCCATTTACATTCATTCCTTTCTTCAATAATTAACCGTTGCTTTCGCTTGTGTACTGACCAATTCTGAATACAACGAATTCAGCAGGCTTAACGGGAGCTACACCGATAACACAAATCAGACGTCCGTTGTCGATGTCGTCCTGTGTCATTGTGTTTCTGCCGATATCTACAAAGAAAGCCTCGCTGGGAGAAGAACCTGCCAATGCGCCAGTTCTCCAGCAGCTTGCAAGGAACATCTCAATGGTCTTTTTAACTCTGGCCCACAATGCTTCAGTGTTAGGCTCGAATACTACCCAGTTGGTGTTGTTTCTGATGGACTCCTCGAGGTAAATAAAGAGTCTGCGAACGTTGATATACTTCCAGGTTGCGTTGGATGTAGCTGTTCTTGCACCCCAAACTCTGATGCCTCTTCCAGGGAAGGAGCGAATCAGGTTGATGCCCTTGGGGTTGAGCAGATCCTGTTCAGCAGAGTTGTAGCTGCTTGCAAGACCTGTACAAGCTCTTACCACTTCGTTAGCAGGAGCCTTGTGAACACCGATGGTGCTGTCTGAACGAGCGTAAATACCAAGCATAGAACCAGAAGGAGGTGCGATAATGTTCTTCTTGGAAAGCGGATCGAAAATCTGGAGCCAAGGGTGATACATTGCGCAGTAGGTGGAGTCGAACATATCTCTGTACTCTACCAGCTCGTCTGTCTTCTTCTTATCCTTAGGCATATCAAGAACTGCAAAGCGGTTCTTCATATTCTCACAGTGAGCGATAAGGCTCATCTGAACCTCAGGCATTGTGCAGCCGGGAACTGCCATCAGGCTTACTTCGGAATTTTCGATAAATGCCTGAATACCGCTGCGCTTGCCGGGGCCGCCGTCTGTGCCGATGTAATCAGCAGCTGTAACAGCTGAGATAGTACCGTCAGTACCGCCTGTAAGCTGCATTATCATTGCGTCACCCTTGCCGCCAACTGCGTCAAACGGAGCTGCAATTGCGGATACAGGAGCAGCTGCTGCGTCCTTCTTATCCTTGTCCTTGCCTTCAGTTGCCTTAACAGCCTTTGCCTCGCCTACTGTAACCTTTACAAGCTCGCTCTTGGACATTCTTGAGCCGATGTAATCAGGAGATTCAGTGTTGAGGGATACGAAAAGGTAATCCTCCTTGATATCGCCGTACTTAACGGAAACATCAATCTCACAGGACTTCATAAACTTTGTAGGAATGAGGTTCTTGTCAACGATAGATGCGTTTACAGGGTTTTCAAAAGTAACAATCTTTTCCTCAATTGCAACAATCTTGTTGAATACAGAGGTCTTGCCGTCGGTAAACTCTACAACGTCGCCGATTGTAAAGCCATCAACGCTTCTTACAGTTGCGCTGTTGCCTTCAACCTGATAAACCTGTGTCTTAACACGGGAAACAGGGGATACTGTTACCTTGATTCTGTTGCCCCACTCACCGGGGTTGTTTGCAGCAAAAGTGAGAATAGACTCAGATTTGGTTTCTGCAACCTTTGCATCAGCGGGACAAACACGCATTACGAATGCTCTTGAACCGCCGTTGATGAAAAAGTGCTCAACAGCATAGGGAAGATAACGGTTTTCTGCATACTTTGTTTCAGAAAGATAGCCGCCGAAGATACGAACATAGTCGCTGAAGCTTGTTACAAGCTGGGGTTTGCCGATAACATCACCCTTTTCAGCAAAGCCGATAAATCCGGCTGTACTGGTGCCAACACCTTCCATAGGTACGGCGCCGGATTCGTATTCTTCAACATAAACACCTGGGGACAAATACTCTGGCATAGTTTTTTCCTGATCTCAATTGACCTTACGTCAGCCCTTGCTGCGCTTCTCGCAACCGAAATCAGTGCCTCCTCTCGTAATAATAATATTTAGTAAATCCGCCTACGGATTTAACTACAGAATTTAATCGCCGAACACCATATCGGCATACTCCTTAAGATCCTCGCGCAATACTACCACATTATTCTTGCGCTGTTCTTCAACAACGCTTCTCACCAGATGCCTCATAGTAATATCACTATTTTCGGCAGCGGCAAGAAATGCGGCGTGTACTACGCAGTTCTTTATATTTCCGCCTGCAATCTTGAAATTTTCTGCAAGAAACGCAAGATTAACGTCATCGGAAATCGGAGCGCTTGTATCCAACATTTTTCTCCACAGCAGCAACCTTGTTGCAACATCGGGAAAGGGAAAAGAAATAACAAAACTTATTCGGCGCATAAACGCCTCGTCTATATTCTGTAAAAGGTTTGTAGCCATCAGCACAACCCCGTCATATTCCTCCATCTGCTGAAGAAGATATGCAGTTTCAACATTTGCGTGTCTGTCGTGCGAGTCCTTTACCTCTGAACGCTTGCCGAACAACGCGTCCATCTCATCAAAAAACAGAATACAGTTTGCGTTTTTTGCCTCTGTGAACACCTGACGCAGATTTTTTTCAGTTTCGCCTATGTACTTGCTGATTATCTGTGACAGCTGTATCTTATACATCTGCATATGCAGCTGATTTGTAACAACCTGTGCCGCCATTGTCTTTCCCGTTCCGGGAGGGCCTGAGAACAGCATTGAAAGTCCTCTGCCGTAGGCCGCTTTTTTACCAAATCCCCAGCGATTGTACACCGTATTGCGGTATTTGATGTGCGCGCAGCCATCTTTAAGCATCTGAACTTCCTGCGGCGGAAGAACCAGATCTTCCCAATCATAAGCAGGCTTTATCGGAGTAGCCAAAGTATTCAGCCCGACAACCACCTGATCATAGCAGCTATTGTGCAGCAACTCTGCAGAAATCACACTGTCACCCGAAAGTCGTGCAAGGTCATTACTCCTTTGCACTGCCTTTTCAATCTGACCAGCTGTAAACCTGAATTTCGCCGCCATCTCCTGCGGGTCAACGCCGTTTTCAAAGATTTTGTCCTTCATAAAGCTGTCCCACAGAACAAGACGTGCCGCCTCATCTGTTTCAGGAAGCTCAATATCCATCTTTACGATGTCATTGAACTGACGCTCCTTCTGCCATCTTACTTCTGAAGTAACAAAGAAAATATCAGGGAGATATTTGCTGCATTTCATCAATGCTTTTTCCAGCTCAACCAGTTTCGGGTGCGTATCTTCATCAAGAAGCCACTCAAAATCAGTGATACAGAACGTTCCGTTGTGAACCTTACAGCCGCAGATAACATCACGGAAAGCCCTTTCTATGTTCTCAGATGTACACAAATCGTGTACGCTGACAAACACGACATTTGTTTCGGTTATAGCCGCACAGTGCTTTACAATAAAGCGTCTGCCGCTGCCGTTTTTGCCTGTCAGGAAAACCATTGTGCTTTTCTCGGAATTTACTGTGGCAGTAACCGCAAGATTTCTGCAAAGCTCTTCGTTGATATACAACGGGTGAAGAGGTGAAGCAGGAAGAAATCTGTCATAGCTTCCACCCTCAGTATCAAGCAGGAAGTCAAGCGCCGTGCGGGAAAACCGCACATTCATTGTGCTGACGCTGCCAGCACCGCAGCTTGCAACATATCCCAGCGCCTCGTCATCAGAGAAATATCTGAAGTAATCTGCCACCAGCTCTCCGGGTTTTGCAAAAAGCCGGATCAGCGTTTCAGCAGTGGGCGTCTTTTTGGTAATGTCATCTTGTATGTAAGCAAACAGCTTTTCATATTTCCTGTAAAGCTCAGCGCACAAAAGCGCTGACAGCACAAGAATCTGAAACTCGTCTGCGGAAAAAGCTTTGATAAGCTTTATGAAAGGTATATCCCTGCTTTCTTCAAGCGATGCGGATATTCTTTCCATATACATCGTTCTGAGCTGCATAAGCTCAGTCTGCTCTTCGGGAAGAAGCGCCGTGTGCGCCCTTGAATCCGATGCACGAAGAAGATTATTTTCAAACTCCTCTCTTGACACCACAACGCCCATCATATTCTGAAGGCGGCTATCGGGGCCAACCCAGGAGTGATATTTGTAAAGATAATAAATGTGAAGGTCAAGTATATCAGAAAAGCAATCTACCAGTTGATTCTGGCTTTTGAAGCTCCCTGTTTCCTGCATATCCATCCTGACCTCATTTCCTGTGCAAATCATTCAGCACAGCGTTTTGTATATCTTTCCAGCCTGCCGCTGTCTGTGCCGACGCTACCGCAATAAGGTCTGCAACGCTTTCAGCCGCGGTAAACTCATCAAAGATATAAGCACCGTATCTGAAAACGGGGTAACCATCAGCTATCACATAGCTGCCTGCACGAAGTGAACAATTAAGATTATTAAGCTGACGGAGCACGGCATACTCCCTTTCAGGCGGAACTGCCATTGGGTATCTGCCATAATATCTCAGAAAGCCTTCTTTATCTGCGGTGAACGCCACATTCCAGCGGTAGCCGCCCGCGCTCATCGCAAGCTGAACAGTGTCGCCGCATTCTATGTAATCAATGCCCTTTGAATCAAGCATTGCTGTAAGCAATTTTATCAGTATCACACAAACTCCTTACAACGCAGAAACGTCAAGTGCCATCTGATGAACCGCACCAAACTCCGCCGCCCTGCCGCCTGAATATTCAAACTGCGGCACAGATACAGGGCTGAATGCCTCTGCATTCACTTCATTCGCGTAATCTGTCTGTACAAACTGCGGTACAGAGCCTCCACGCAGTATCTGCGCCACACTCAAATATTCATCTGAACGCTGCTGATTTTCCAGCGCCGAAAGCAACATCTGATTTCCTGTAACAGAGGCTGCCGAATAAAGCTGTTCCTCTGTAAGCTGAGAACATTCAAACGCACCCACCGCCTGAAGCATTGCGGATACAAGCTCCGCTTGTGTGGCTGTTTGTCCGTTATCAGTCCGCTGAGTCTGTTCCTGCGACCGCTCCTCCTGACGGAGATTCGTCATTTCCGTCTGTCTGCTCGCTGTCATCTGCAATCTCCTGTTCCTCAGTATTGTCAGTCAACATATCCAGCAAATCCGGTAGTATCGTGCTGTCTTCAAGTGTGCGCCGCCTGCCGCTGCCGTTATCCTCAGGGGGATTATCAGCATCCTTTTGCAGTTCTTCCAGCAACTCATCAACAAAGCCATCTGAAGAAAACATTCGCTCTGCCTCATTGACATTATTGCTTATCTCTGCAAGCTTTGTCAGAAATTTTCTTTGCTCAGACAGTTTTCGTTCCTTGACTGCTGTCGCTTTTTTCAGTGCCCACGAAAGATTTCTCCTGCGTTCTGCGGCCTCGTTGGAGTTATCACCCTCAAGCCGCTTAAGCTCTGATTTATATTGACCGATGAGAGCCTCATCGTTATCAAGCTGTAAAAACGGGTACATCTTAGTTAAAGTATCAATACCACGCTGCTGAAGTCTGTTCTGTGAATGGCCCTTATCATCATTTGCAAGCTGCTTGAAAATATCCATTGTTCTCACACAGCTTCTTATTGAATCAACAACCATTCCCACTGCCGCATGGGCTTCATTGCCGTTATAAACCAGCCTTGCAGGTTGATTTTTTACGTTAGCCTCTGACATTCTGCTACCAACCAGCATTTTCTGCTGCTCGTTTATCGAACCGATGAAGGTGTTCGACCTGCGCATACAAGTAGTAAGCATCGCTTTCGATTTTCCCGCCATAACAGACGCCGCAAGTGTACCGCCATTAAAAGCGCACGAAGAAAATCTGTCTATAAAGTCGCCGTTTGCAAGCTGACGGTTAGTGTGGCTGTATACAGGGGAATCGTGCCTGCCGCGTAACTGCTCTGTCGACAGCCGCTCTCGCGATGAGGGTTCAGCATTTTCACGCTGACCGCCTTCACTGTGCATATCGCCACTCTCGTTTTCAGCGCGATTAACACCCTGATGACGCATTTCGTTACGGCGCTTACCAACAGCGTCAAACTGCTGTGAGAAACCAGCCGTAAGATTATAAACGGGGTCTCTGGTTAAAGTAGAGTTAACACCCGTAGATGCCATAATACTACGACGATAGCTTTCTGTTTCTTCCACCGTGTTTGTAGGGATAACTTCTGTGCGTTTCTTTTTCGTGGTACTTTTTTGCATTATCCGCTCCCCCGAAAAGCCATATCATTCACTACATATAGGATATATATTTGTATTATACCACAACTAGTATTGTCCGTCAACAACAATTCAGACTTGTTTAAAAAATTCGGCGATAATACAAAATCATAAGCTTATTTTTGTGTTTTTAGCCAAAATTTACAATCAGTCATTATATTTCCGGACACACCTCATCTTTGCTTTTTTATTATACCACAAAAAAATATTTTGTGCTATATGTGTGCATAATTCGCCCATTTTTGTGTTAAATTAACCCCTTTGCATGCCGAACAATTTATCGCCAAAAAGCGTTAAACGCAAAAAGTTGGCTTAACAGTACGATTTGTTGCAACTGGTATTTTTGTGGAAATAATGAGAAAATATCCCAGTTTTAGTAAATTATAGGACTTCTGCAAGTACAATCAGCACTTCCTCATAAACATTCATCATTTCTTTATGGACTATGGAAATAGTATCCATATCATTGTTTTCGCCCGCCGTCTGCAACAGCTCTGCCAGACTGCCAAGCTTATTGAATCCCAATGTTCTTGAGGTACTTTTTAATGTATGCACCTCAAGAACATACTGATTTAAATTCATTTCCTTATATGCCTCTGCAATTCTGTCAAATCTTCCGCTTGCGGCAAAATCCCTGAGGAAATCAATATACACATTCTCATTACCCGCACAGTACTTAACCGCCATTTCAATATCCGTGTCTGGAAGCAATTCTTTCAATCTCTGCAAAAGATTTGCTTTCTTCACAGACATTTCTTCAACAACGTCGAGATTTGTTGCGGCAGGGCTGTCGTTTATCAGCTGAACTTCTTCAACGTCTTTGCCGCTTTCACCCTCATTATCAGCATAAATTTTCTTTTTATCAGACAGGTATTTGTTTATCAGTTTATCCAGTTTCTGAGGAATAATCGGCTTGGACAGATAATCAACAAATCCCTTTTCCAGATACATTTCCTTCATACCAATCAGCGCATTTGCTGTAAGCATAATAATTGTAGAATGTCTGTTGATATTATTCGCGTCAGCCTTTATCGCCTGAAGAGTTTCAATACCGTCCATTTCGGGCATCATATGGTCCATAAAGATGATGTCGTACTTGTTTTGCTTTGTAAGCTCAAGACACTCCTGACCGCTTAATGCGGTTTCCACGTTCATCTTGTATTCCTTAACGAGGTTGACAAACACCTTGAGGTTTTCAGGCACGTCATCAACCACAAGTATTCTGGCGTCAGGCGCAGTAAAGTCACACTTATATTTATCGGAAATATTATCAGTCACCTGATGGAAATCAATCTTACCTACAGGTGTATCATTCTCAATTTTCTGAGGTATACAGACTGTAAAAACAGTGCCCTTTCCATATTCGCTTTCTGCTGAAACAGTACCCTTCATAAGGTCAACAAAGCTTTTTACAATGCTGAGTCCCAAGCCTGTTCCTTCAATATTGCGGTTCTTGCTAAGGTCAAATCGCTCGAATTTCTCGAAAAGCTTGTTCAGGTTTTCTTTTGAAATTCCTATACCTGTATCCTGCACAGAGATTGTAAGCAAACACTTTTCTCCCAGTTTTTCACCGTTTATCTTCAGGCTTACACTGCCCTTTTCAGTGTACTTCACAGCGTTAGTCAAAAGGTTAAGGATAATTTGTCTGATATGGGATACATCGCCGAAAAGTGCCGACGGAATCTGCTCATCACACTCAACATTAAAAGACAAGCCCTTGTCCTTTGCTCTTTCAATAATCATATTGTGGCAGTCTACTACCAACGATGACAGTTCATACTTGGCCTCAATTATCTCCATTTTTCCTGATTCAATTTTGGAAATATCAAGAACGTCGTTTATTATAGACAAAAGCGACTGCGAAGATGAACGGATTGACGCTGCATATTCAAGCACATTTTCATCCTTGCTTTCTCTCAGCACCATTTCATTCATACCGAGAATAGCATTGATAGGTGTGCGTATCTCGTGGGACATATTGGAAAGAAAATCGCTTTTCGCTTCATTTGCCTTTTTAAGACTTTTAAGCATTTCTTCTTCCTTGGTAAGGTCATACACGAAGGCAATAAAGCAATATGCAGTGTTTTTCTTGTCACGGCCTACTGTAAAGCGCATAGCACAGCTTCTATTTCCCTTTTTGGTATACAGCTTGATTTCATCTCTTCTTCCTGCGATAACATCGTCGAAAAACAGCCTTGCACTTTCCTCAGAAATATCAAACAAATCCGACAGACCGATACTGGAATTTTCTTCAATTCCAAAGAATTTCTTTGCCGAATCGTTGCCCATATAGAATTTCTTTGAAATGTCAAAAACAAGGATACTTACATTAGTTCCCTGATATACATAGTCGCTGACATTCTGCAGTGTAATCGCAAGCGCATTGTTATGTACGCAGTTATACCACGTGATAAGGTAAGAAACCATTACGCCATAGCACGTTGACGGGAAATACGGTATGCCGAACATAGTCAGAATAGTATCAGGAATCATAGAAACCAGCAGAGAAAGGTGCGCACACACCATTATAAGCACAAGCTTTCTGTTCTGCGTTGTCTTTCGGCTGAACAGCCACGTAAAACCAACCAGAAACAGCATAAATATTGCAACACCCAGAAATATCTTATGATAAGTGCCTGCGAAATAAGAGTCGGTTGTAAATGATGTGCGTCCATCTATCACAAGGAAGTGGTGATGCTCTCCCAACGGTGCAAAAAGTATTACATCAAAACACGCAAGAAGCGTATACAGTGCACTTACGGAATAAATACACACCTTGTTCAACCGTATAAGATTGGCAATAAGCACTATCATACACAACAGGTATCCGTCAACAGCAATCAAGCCGAACATACGGCTCAGGAAAATAGCCCTCATATCAGTAAACATTCCCATCAGGCCAAAGCTGTAACACCACAAGGCCGCAAAACAGCCCGACACCAGCAGATAAATTCGTATGATACCAGCCTTTTTCTCCTTAGCAAAAAATGAATAACCTGTCAAAATTGCAACCGTGCCTAAAATCAGCAGACTTGCATTTATCAATTGTCCCATTGTGTTTCCTCCTGACATAAGATATGTCATTATAATATTTCAAGGCGCTCTGTCCCCGACAAGATGACAAAACAGTTTTCTTATTTCGTATTATACTATAATTTCCAGAACAAGTCAATAGTTTTAATCAACAGAAAATGCCATTGAATTTTGCTGAACAACATATAAACAAAAAGGCCGTTCCATATCGGAACAGCCTCCTATCAGAGCACTGAAAAAGTGCCAGATGCTAGAAAGGCGCCATTCGGCTAGCCTTGTGGGTGCCAAACGGCGGCTGCCCAGGGAGGTGGGG
>JAZQBH010000323.1:0-2108 GCA_045545655.1 Oscillospiraceae bacterium | reverse complement strand
CACGAACTTCGTCTGCAACAACGGCAAAGCCCTTGCCTGCCGCACCCGCTCTCGCAGCCTCAATAGACGCATTAAGCGCAAGAATATTGGTCTGGAATGCAATATCGTCGATAGTAGCCACTATCTTTGCAATTTCAGTGGACATACCGTAAATTTCGTGCATAGCCTCAACAAGATTGTTCATTTCGCCGCTGCTTTCCTCAATCTTGTGCTTTGCGTTTCCTGCAAGTTCACGGGCGGTTACGGTCTGCTCGTCTGTTTCGTGAACCTTTTCGATAATAGCGGTCATATCGTCGCTGAGCTTGCGGAGCGCCTCGGTCTGATTTGCCACACCCTGAGCAAGATTTGTAGAGGTGTCTGCCATACTCTCTGCGCCAAGCCTTACCTGAACAGACGCCGTGCCGATATCATTAAGCGTTTTGTTCATAGATTCAATGATATTTATAAGCGACTCCTTGATAGGGCGGTAGTCGCCGATGTAATCCTCGGTAATTTCCAGCGTGAAATCGCCGTGCGCAAGGCGGTCCAGCTTTGCTGAAATATCTGCGATATAGTTTCTTGTAGTTTCGGTGCAGCTTGCAAAATTCGTGCAGAGCTTTCCGATTTCGTCACCCGAATTGTAGTCGAACGACGCCGACAGCTCGCCCTGAGCTATACGCTGTGCAACCTCGCTGATGTTCTTCAGCGGCTTCATCTGAGTGCGAACAACGCTGATTACCACAATATTCGCAATCGCAAAGAACAGCACAAACAGAATTCCATAGGAAATACCCAGTCCTCTCAGCTCTCCGTTTACATCGCTTTTCGGCATAACATATCCCAGCGACCAGTCAGCCGCAGAAAGCTTTGTAAATGCGAAGAACTTCGTTTTTCCGTCAAAATCGGTGTGGGTATCAAGGTAAATCTCCTCACCGAGAGCGCCCATAACCTCGGCATAATCGCCCTGTGCGTCCTGAACGAGGGTCATAACCGCCGCACCGTCTGCAACAGAGGGGCTGTACGCTTCATTGCCGTGAATCATAAAGTATCCGTCGCTGTCAATAAGCACGGGGTATCCGTTTTCGGTTACCTTCATTGCACCAACCAGCTCCATAACGCTGTCGAGGGTAATATCGCACGCAAACACGCCTGCAAAGCTTCCGCCCTCAAACATGGGAGAAGCGACGGTGATAATCATTCTGCCCGTTGCGGTGTCTATGTAGGGAGCGGTAAAAATTGTCGATTTGGTGGACTTTGCACTCTGATACCAGCCTCTTGTAGTAGCGTCAAAATCAGCAGGCAAGGTAGAGGTGTCCGTCACTGCCATATAAAGGCTTACGTCCTCATAAGCTGTGTAGCAGTCAAGAAGTGCGGCATTAAGAGGCATAACGCTGTCAAGAAACTCGTCGTTCCTTGAGTGGTCGCCCACAAACTCACCCAGCTTTCCAGCGGCGTTAGCCTGTGCGGCGGTAAACTCTGCCTGACGTGTAAGCCACTGGTTTACCTGCTCGGAGTAAACCTCCAACGACTGTTTTGTGTTATTGGTTGTTCCGTCCTTAACCTTTGTATACGACACCCAGAAGCCGATAATCGTCATCATCAGCAATGAAACCGACGTGGTGACAATCACCGAAATGATTATCGCCTTTGTAAGACCCATTGTTTTCTTACCGCTGTTCATAAAATCATTCCTTTCTGACATAAAAAGCAGTGAAAAAAATCACATACTTTTTTAACATTATATCACTTTTTCTTACATATTTCAAGATAATTATATAAATAACTGCGGAAAATACCCACTATATATAGTTGCATATTAAAACTGATACACAGCCTGTCGCAAGGTTTTTCAGACAGCGGAAAATATTGCTCAGATTTGCCGTAAATTTCAAAAAAGCCCTTGAAATCGTGGTTTTAATGTGTTATAATGTAGGTGTAGAAGTATATCCTTTTTCAGGAAGTATGTTATTCAAGGAGATAAAAAAAGATGACCTACAAGGAAAGTTTTATAAAGTTTATGGTAGACAGCGGTGTGCTTACTTTCGGTGAGTTTACCCTCAAAAGCGGAAGAAAAGCCCCCTACTTCATCAATACAGGCAACTACAAGAAGGAAGTCGGAGGCCAAGCGG
>JAZQBH010000322.1:0-9149 GCA_045545655.1 Oscillospiraceae bacterium | reverse complement strand
GGGCGTTAACCCCTGCTTTGTGGTGTATGACCCGATGAAGTTTCTGCCTGACTACCGCTTTGCAATAAGCGACGAGGAACAGGAACTGCTGGGCATAGATGAAAGCTCGCCGTATCGTTGTCTTACTGTGGCAATCGTTCCCGACGACTATAAAAAGACCACAATCAACCTCCGCTGCCCTATCGTGCTGAACACAAAGACAAACGTTGCAGCGCAGGTTCTGCTGGAGGAATACGACTTCAAGTATCCCGTGTATTCTGAGGAGGCTTAAGATGCTGGTTATTACACGAAAGCTTGACGAGAGCATTACACTGGGCGATAATATCGAAATCAGCGTTCTTGAAATCTCTAAGGACAGGGTGAAAATCGGAATTAACGCACCCAAGGAAGTAAAGGTGTTCCGTACTGAGCTTAAAACGCTTAAACAGACAAACGAGCAGGCAGCACACGCTTCGGGCGAAGCAATCCGCAAGCTCCTTGACTCAAACAAATAAAATGACATCTCAGAGTCTGCCGCACAGACCATAAAGATGATTGAGGAGGATAAACATTATGAGTGATGTAATGCGTTTATCGGGTATAGCTTCGGGTTACGACACCGAGGCGATGATTGAAGAAATGATGTCTGGTTATCAGACCAAGATTGATAATCAGAACAAAAAGCTTACAAAACTGCAGTGGAAGCAGGAGGCTTACCGTGATGTAACAAGCAAGCTTCAGGCATTCCAGAACAAGTACTTTGATATTCTGAAGAAGGACTCTTACCTTATGAGCCCGACTACGTTTTCAAAGTTCAAGTCTACAATAACAAGTGCAAGCGGCGATGATGTTTCAAAGCAGCTTAATATTACAACCACTTCCGCTTCTAAGGTCGGCAGCTATTCGCTGAAGGTAAACCAGGCGGCAACAAAGACAAAGCTTACAGGCAGCACCATTGCGCCCAGAGGCTTTTCTCTTGACCTTGCAAAGGCGGCAGAGGCTAACTACGAAACGTCTGTAAACGACGACGGCGAAACTGTAAGAAGCTACGGCTATGCGCTTGACGTTAAGGTAGGCGACGTTTCCAAGACAGTTGAGTTCGCTTTTGACGTAACAGAAACTGACGGTGCAGTGGATATGCAGGCATATTCCGAGGCGTTTACACAGGCTATCAACAAGGCTTTTGAGGACGAGTTCGGCACAACAGGCAGAACAGGTGCGTCCGTGAACGGTGCGCTTAACGCAGAGGGCGAGGAGCTGTTCCTTAATGCGTCTGCGTCGGGCGACTTCAAGACCCTTGAATTCCAGGTAGGCGGTAATGCAACCGTTTCCATCTCCGAAAAGACAGGTAACTTCGGTCTTGCAAAGGCTGCTAAAACACAGTCCATAGCAACACAGTCCTGCGTAACAGGCACAAACGCTGTTGCTATCACAATCGACGGCAAGACAAAGACCGTAAGCTTCCAGGGTGTATCCTCTACCTACTTCGACACCAAGGACGTGAAGGGCAACGAGGCTATCCTCGCTGAGTACAACAGCCTTAAAGAGGCGGCTTACCGCAAGGAGAACAACCTCAGCAGTGTTGCACCTATCGACCAGAAGAAGCTTGAGCAATTCACATATTCCACCACACAGGCGGCTAAGGATAAGAACAAGGCGGCTCTGCTTGAGGCGGCAAACGAAAAGTTCAAGGACGACGGCGTTATCTTCACGATAAACGACAAGGGCAGTATGTCGGCAAGCGGCAAGGAATTCACTATTACTTCCGTAGAGGGCGGCACACTCGGCCTTACAAAGGGCGTTGCAACCAACAAGATTTCCAACAACGAAACTCTTGGCGATATGGGCATTGTTGACGCCGACAGCGAGTTCAAAATCAACGGCAAGACAATCAAGGTTACAGCGGGCACTTCCGTTAAGGATTTTGTTGCGGCTGTAAACAACGCAAACGCAGGCGTAACACTTTCCTACTCCACTGTTGAGAACAGATTTGTGCTTACCGCAAACGATATGGGCTCGGCAGGCAACATTGACGTTGAGGAAACCGACATCACAAAGGCACTCGGCATTGCAGGCACAGGCGCTGTAATGGAAGAGGGCAAGAACGCAATTATTGAGCTTGACGGTGTTGAGATTGTCCACACCTCAAACTCCTATCAGATTGACGGCACAACCATCGACTTTACTGACGCTGTTGACGGCACTGAGTACAACATCGACCTCAACAAGGACTACACCGACGTAAAGCAGCTTGTAAAGGACTTTGTAAAGGACTACAACCAGCTTATCGACGACGTTTACGGTCACATCGGCACAGCTCCCAAGCGTGACGCTAAGGACAACACCTACGAGCCTCTGACAGACGCTGAAAAGGAAGCAATGGACGAGGAAGAAATCGAAAAGTGGGAAGAGGCTGCAAAGAAGGGCGTTATCTACAACGACGCTACCGTATCCTCAATTATGTCGCAGATAAGAACCTCGCTTTACAACTCCATTACCCTTGAGGACGGCACCAAGTTCGGTCTGTACAATATGGGTATCACAACTATTCCGTATGACTACAACTCTCACGGAAAGCTTGAAATCGACGAGGATAAGTTCGATGCGGCTTTTGAAAAGAACGCAGAGGCTATCTCCAAGCTCTTCACCGACTCTGAAAACGGTCTTATGAAGAGATTTGATACCATTATCGACAATGCTGTTTCTTCTACATCCAAGTCGGGTGTGGTTCAGGGTTCGCTTATCCGCAAGGCTGGTCTTGAAAGCGGAAGCACCTCCAAGAACAACGAAATCTACAAGCAGATGCAGCAGATAAACGAGCGTATCTCTACTCTCTGGGACAGATACGAGGCAAAGGAAGACTACTGGTGGACAGTGTTCACTAACCTTGAAAAGGCTATGAACAATTTCAACAGCCAGTCCAGCTACCTTGCAAGCTATCTCGGCACAGGCACTATGATGTAATACTAACAGGAGGGAATAGCGATGATAAATCAATATTCTCAATATAAAATGCAGTCCGTTAAAACTATGACTCCCGTGGAAATTGTAATTAAGCTGTACAGCGAGATTGAGCGCCAGCTTGCAATCGGGGTGAAATGCGTTGAGGATAAGGACTACCGCAAATCCAACGCCGCTTTTATCAAGGCTGAGGACTGCATAGACGCATTGCGTGAGGCACTGGATATGTCCGTGCCGATATCCCAGAACCTTGAGGCGCTGTATATCTTTTTCTACAAGGAGATAGTAAAGGCAAACGTCAGCAAGGACTGCACCGAGATACAGAAGATTATCCCGATGGTTGCAGAACTGCGTGACGCATTTACACAGATAAGTCAGATGACCCGTGAGGAAATTGAGGCTCAGGAAAAGGCAAACCAGAAAAAGGGACTTTTTTCGGGCGACTCAAAGGCGTAACGGCAACGATGTCCTTCGGTGTACGCCGCTTGCTGTGGCGTACACACAGGGATTTTGACCAACTTTGACTACATTTGAGTAATCCAGAATTTACTACGGCAAGGGGGAGCAGTTATGGAAGAACTTTTCGGCTGTGATAGAGTTATCGGGCTGATGAACGAGATTTATGCAACTTTGCAGGAATACGAAAAGCAGACCGACACAATGGTAAATGCCGAGCTTGAAATTCTTCAGCGTGGGCTTATCGCAAGAAACGAGCTTATTGCAACACTTGACGAGCTTAAGGACGACCTTGACGCAGTTATTGAGTTTGAAACCCCCGAAGAAAAGCAGCTGCTGCAGGCGCTGATTACAGGCGGAGCGGTTACCGTGCCGCTTGACGATAAGCACAAACAGCTGCAGCTTATTCAGCGGAATATCACCATAATCAAGCAGCGTATTCTTGATAAGGATAAGGTGATTTCGGGGCAGTTCAAGGATAAGCACGTTGACTCCCGCCGTGAGCTGGAGCAGCTGAAGCAGACCAAGCAGAAGATTGGCTACTACTCCAGCGCAACCGTCGGCAGACAGACAGGTCAGTCGCTGAACAAGAACAGATAATTTCAAACAGGGCTGTTCACCGTGAACAGCCCTTCAGTTTTATATCAAATAGTAAAAACCAAAACAAAATCCTTGCAAGATTTTATGTTTTGTGGTATAATAAACGTAAACGTTTATTATACGTTATTTCAATGTCCTCGCAGATACGCAAATCAAAGATTTGCTCCCTGCGTATCGTACAATTATACCATAACCTTGCGGTTATGGTATAATAAATAAAAGCACAAGCGAACAGAATTAAAGGATAATCGTATGATTTTAATAGAGGATTTACAAAGGCTGAATACAGCTGAGCATTACGCTGTAACCGAACACGCACGAATAAGATTGTTTGAGCGTGGAATAATGCTTGATGATGTGATAAGTTGTGTGGCAAGCGGCGAAATAATCGAACAGTATGAGAATGACAAGCCTTTTCCGAGCTGTCTTGTGTTGGGTAAGGAGATAAAAGGGCGTTATATTCATATTGTCGTCAGTCACGATGATGATTTTATTTACCTTATCACGGCATATTATCCCGATAAACAGCAATGGAGCGACGATTTCAGAACAAGGAGGAAATAATTATGATGTGTATGAACTGCGGTGCTAAAGCCGAAAAAGGATATACCACAAGTGTAACCGATTTAGGCGGCTGTCTTGTAATTGTAAGAAACGTCCCTTGTTATAAATGTACTGAATGCAATGACATCACTTATACGGGTGATGTGCTAAAAAAGCTGGAGGAAATTATCGCACACGCTGAAAAGCTTATGCAGGAAATTTCGATTATTGATTACTCAAAGGTTGCATAACAATAACGCAAGGGCTGTGCAATTGGAAAACAGGTCAGTCGCTGAACAAGAACAGATAAGAAAAAGGGGGCTGTTTCACACAGCCCCTTATTTTAAGGAAACATCATCGGAAAGGACAAGCTATGATTTGCACATTATGCCCACGGCAATGCGGCGTTGACCGCTCACAAACAACAGGCTATTGCAAAATGGGCGACAGACTTACTGCGGCGAAAGCTATGCTTCATCATTGGGAAGAGCCTTGCATTTCGGGCGAGGGCGGCAGTGGAGCAGTGTTCTTTTCGGGGTGCGTGCTAAGGTGCGTTTACTGTCAGAATTACGGCATAAGCACCGAGGGCACAGGCCGAGAAATCACCGAAGAGCGGCTGAGCGAGATATTCCTTGAACTGCAGGAGCAGGGTGCGCATAATATCAATCTCGTGAACCCCACGCATTTCACGCCGCAGATAAGGCGGTCGCTGGAAACGGCGAAATCACGTGGGCTTACCGTGCCGATTGTGTGGAACACAGGCGGCTATGAGCGTGTGGAAACCCTCCGCACACTCGACGGTCTGGTTGACGTGTACCTCCCCGACGTGAAGTATTTCGACAACGCCCTTGCGCTGAAGCTGTCGAACGCACCCCGTTACTTTGAAACAGCAACAGCGGCGGTCGCCGAAATGGTAAGGCAGACAGGCAAGCCGCAGTTTGATGATAACGGCCTCATAACTCGTGGAACTATCGTGCGGCACTTGGTTATCCCCGATTGCTATAAGGACTCCGTTGAAATAATCCGTAGACTCGGCGAGCAGTTCGGGGATAAGATACTTTTCAGCCTTATGAGCCAGTATACGCCGATGGGGAAGGTGCTTTCCGACCCCGACCTGTCACGCTACAACCGCCGTATCACAACATTTGAGTACCGCAAGGCGCTTGACGCAGTTAACGAGGCTGGCCTTGACGGTTATATGCAGGAGAAAAGCTCGGCGAAAGAGGAATACACCCCCGATTTCAATTTTGAGGGATTATAGTCACTTTCTGATTAGTTTCGCCTTGACTAACCGCACCTTATGATGATATAATGTATATAATGTATTACTTTATCAGAAAGAGGTGTGGTCTGTGGCTGAGAATTTATCTGTTGACGAGCGTCTGCAGTACGGCAAGAAGGCTGGCATAGTCGGGATAATATTCAACGTTATTCTGTGCGGCGGCAAGTTTGCGGCTGGCATAGTTTCGGGAAGTCTGTCGATAACCGCAGACGCTGTGAACAACCTCTCTGACGCGTCTTCGGCGGTTATAAGTCTGCTGGGTTTCAAGCTGTCGGAGAAATCCGCCGACAAGGAGCACCCCTACGGTCACGGAAGATATGAATATCTCGCTGGCTTTGTCGTGGCGGCGGCTATCCTTGCGATAGGCTTTGAACTATTGCAGAACGGAATTAGAAAAATAATACAGCCCGCCCCCGTGGAATTCGGCATTGTTACTGCGGTTGTGCTGGCGGTGTCAATTGCGGCTAAAATCGGGCTGATGTGCTATTACCGCACAATGGGAAGAAAAATCGGCTCTGACACGCTTATCGCTTCGGCGGCTGACAGCAGAAACGACGCTATATCAACGTCGGCAGTGCTTGCGGCGATGATTGCTATGCACGTTTTCAGGATAAACCTTGATGGAATTATGAGCGTGCTGGTTGCGGTGTTTGTTATGATAAGCGGCGTGGGGCTTATCCGTGAGGCTATGAACCCACTGCTTGGCAAAGCGCCCAAGCCCGAACAGGTTGAGAAAATCCGTCAGCAGATTCTCGCTTACGACAGGATACTCGGCACGCACGACCTGATGATTCACGATTATGGCGTGGGAAGGCAGTTTGCGTCAGTTCACGTTGAAGTGGCGGAGAATATGCCGCTTGTGGAGTGCCACGAGCTTATCGACCGCATTGAGCAGGATTTTCTCGCAGAGGGTCTGCCGATGATTATTCACCCCGACCCCATTGTTACGGACAGCGAGCCTTGCTCGGAGTTCGGGAAAATTCACGCCGCCTTGTCGGAAATTCTCGGCGGAATAGACGAGCGGATTACCATTCACGATATGCGTATCGTGTCGGATATGCACGGCAAAAAGGTCTGCTTTGACTGCGTAGTGCCGCCCGACCTTACCGATATAGAAAACACCATCACGCAGAGGGTGAACGAGGGCATTGCACAGCGGTTTTCCAACTATGCGTGTCAGATAAGCTTTGACAGCGGCTTTGCAAGCGTGCCGCGTCTGCCCGAAAACGACAAGCAGAGCAAATCTGCAAATCACCACAAAATAAGCAAGGAAAATAAGGAAAACAGGGAAAACAGGGATTACAAGAACGAGGAGAAGTAATGGAACGGTTTTATTTCCACGCACGGACAGGGAAATACAAGCGGAATCTGCGCAGGGCGGTTATTGTTGTAACCATTCCTGTGTTTATGATGTGCGTGTTCTGCGCTTTTGTGATTGTGCTGAACTTCGTGCCCGACCTTATTCCGATGATGCTGATGATAATAGCGTTCGGGGTGCTTACGGCGATGGTGTTCACGTTTGCGGCGGTGTATATCGCCGACAAGCTTGCACGCCGTCATTCACGGTTTACGTTTTTCGACATAGTTCCCGACGGAATGGTGTACAGCGAATATGCAGGCGAGTATAAGCAATACGGCAAGCGGATTGTTTTAAGGCGGCTGTACTACATTCCCTTTAAAACGCTTGAAAGCATAGACCGTGACGAAAAGCAGTCCCCCTACGACATAACCTTCAGCGGCGAGATACGTGAGTACTTGGAGGACAGCGACCGACTGGGCTACCACATCGCCGAGGACGGCACGCTGTATTTCGACACTCTGCCGCTTAACACACGGTATTTCAAGCAGATAAACAAGCTGAAAATCCACAACAGGTTCGGCAATACCCGAAAAATCGAAAAGTCCGCCCGTGCCTACTGGGAGGCATTCAGGCAGCTTCCGCCGAAAAAGCCCTTTGATATCACAAAGGCGATAAGCGTTCGCAGACGGAAAAAGCTGAAAACCTCCAACGCTTTGCTGGAAGCCCCCAGCTTTTCACGTAACTGGAAGTAACAGCCGCCGATACAATTTGTCGGCGGTTGAAGTCTGCCCGACCAGTGCGGCCAGTGCGACCAGTCCGACCGTGCGACTGTGCAACCGTCCACCACGATAAACCGAGCGGCTTATTCTAAAAAAGAACAGAGGAAAGACAGATGAAAAAGATATTCAGCCCACGTCTGATGCTGATTTTGTCGATGGCAATATTCGGCACACTGGGAATTTTTGTGAGAAACATACCCGTTTCTTCGGGGGAGCTTGCGCTGTATCGTGCGGTTCTCGCCGTGGTGATGATAGGCGGAGTTCTGCTTATAACACGGCAGAAAATCAACTTTAAGAGCATAAAAAAGGAAATTCCGTTGCTGCTTGCGTCGGGTGCGGCACTTGGCGTAAACTGGATTTTATTGTTCGAGGCATACAAGTATACCACAGTTTCTTCGGCTACGTTAGCCTATTATTTTGCGCCTGTTATAGTAACGCTTGTGTGTCCGTTTCTTTTTAAGGAGAAGCTTACGGCACGGCAGATAGTCTGCTTTGTTATGTCTACCGTGGGACTTGCGCTGATTATCGGTGTAGGTGAAAGCGGCGGCAGCATTGCGGGTATACTGTTCGGACTAGCGGCGGCGGTGTTCTATGCAACGGTTGTTATTCTCAACAAGTTTATAAAGAATGTTGAGGGCATTCATAGAACATTTCTGCAGTTTGCGGCGGCGGTTGTGGTGCTTTTGCCGTATGTGCTGTTTACGGGCGGATTTACTCTTGGCGGACTGAGCGGCATAGGCTGGGTAAGTTTGCTGGTTGTTGGCTTTGTGCATACTGGCGTGACGTATCTGATGTATTTTTCGTCGCTGAAAGAGCTTACAGGACAGCAGGCGGCTATCCTCAGCTACATTGACCCGTTGGTTGCCGTGATTGTTTCCGTTACCGTGCTCGGCGAAACTATGACGATATGGCAGGCGCTCGGCGGAGCGCTGGTGCTGGGCTTTACCCTGTGGAATGAACTGGCGGCGAGCAAGAAGTGACTTTGAAAACAAGTCGGTATTTAATTTACCATTTAACGTCTATCCAGATTATGTAGGCAGTTCCAATTTCACAATATACTGTACTGCCCAAAATCGTAGTTGTTCCGCAAGGTTTGCTTATAGTAACAGGTATAAGGGTGCAATCTGAAAATGTAAAACCCATTTTCCTCAATTCTTTTTTAAGCTGTACTTCAAATTTAAAGGGATTATGAAAAAAGAAAGCTTTGCAACAATTCCTGATATGCACAGTGTCTGCATAAGATGATGGA